>JAHHLP010000570.1 GCA_018679295.1 Rhodothermia bacterium | reverse complement strand
GCGCTGTTTCGCGAGAAGGACAGCTTCCTGTTTTGGAACGGTCTTACCGACGCGCTCAATCCTGGCTCGCTTTCCATCACGCAGTCATCGGTGCCCACGGGCTCCAATGACAACTTCTCGAACCAATTCAGCTTTCTCCCGACACTGCGGTTCTTCGCGAGCTCCAACTCACTTGTAACGGGTCGCCTGCGACTCTTCGGAACCGTGATTCGACCGATTGATGACGACACCGGTGAGGTCAAGCCACTCAGCGATGGGACGTGGGGACTTCGATACGGTGGTGAGGTCCAGTACTCCGCCACGCTCGCTCGCGCGGGTACGATCACCGCAGGAACCAGCTTTGACGCGAACACCACACGCTCGTCGTTCTTCCGGACACGCGACGGCGACGAGTTGGGTAGTCAACCCGAGGTTGCTGCTTTCGGTCAGTGGGAAACCGACCTCACCCGGAGTGCGGCTCTGGTGGCCGGCCTGCGATACGACCTGTACCGTGTTGATGCGACCGAAACGGTCACCCGCCTGAGCCCGAAGGTCGCCGTTTCGCAGTCGTTTGGAGATGGTCTTGTAGCACGATTGGCGGGCGGGATGGGCTTTCGCGTTCCAAGTCTCGCCGAGCGCTTCACCGATGATCAAAGCTTCATTCCCATCTTCCGAAACCCTCGGCTCAAGCCGGAGACAAGTTCCAGCATTGAGGGCGGGCTTCGAGGGTGGTTGGCGACGGGAAGCATTCTGCAGGGGCTCGAGTGGGATGTGGCGGCATTCTGGAACACGTACGACGATCTCATTGAACCGCGATTTGTGAATGGGGTATCGAGCGAAGGCGAACGCGTCGTGGGATTCCAGTTTGTGAATCTCGACGAAAGCCGGATCGCCGGGCTTGAGGTGACGCTGTCCGGCGTCGCGCTTGCGGAGCGCGTGCGCGTAACGTTTGGTTATACCTACCTCGACACGGAAGACGCGGAAGGCGAGGACCTGCCCTACCGTCCAAAGCACCTCATCGTTACCGGTGCGACAGCAAAGCTAACCCGCTGGCTCGACGCGGGGATAGACTATCGCTACGCGAGCATTCCGGACAAAATTGATTCCGATTTCGCCATCTTCGTGCCGGATGCAAGCGTTCTTGAGACTACGCACGTGACGGACGCCCGGGCAATCGCCCGATGGAAGGGCCTTACCGCCTCAGTGATTCTGTCGAATGTATTCGACTACTACTACCTCGAGCGACCAGCCCTGCTCGCACCGCCACGTAGCGTTACACTCAAGCTGCAGATCGACCTCTAGTACGAATGGCAATAAAGGTTGCAACGTGGAACGTGAACTCTGTCAAGGCCAGACTCGAACGGCTCCTCGTGTGGCTGGACAAGGCCGAGCCCGACGTTGTGTGTCTGCAGGAGCTTAAGGTTACCGACGAGGCTTTTCCCGCCGAAGCGCTCGCCGATGCAGGCTACAACGCCGCCGCTCACGGTCAGCGAACCTACAACGGGGTCGCAATCCTAAGCCGTAAGGAGATCTCTGACATCAGCAGCGGAATGGGGGATGGCGTTGATGACCCCCAGGCGCGCGTGATCAAGGCGTCAACCTATGGGATCGACGTGGTGTCCGTTTACGTGCCCAATGGCCGCGAGGTAGGCTCCGACAAGTGGGAGTACAAACTCGACTGGCTGTCCCGCTTCAGGAAGTATCTCGACGAGAATCTGACGAAGAACAAGAGGGTCGCCATCGGGGGCGACTTCAACGTTGCTCCGGAGGAGCGGGACGTAGCGAACCCGGACAAGTGGAGAGAATCGGTTCTGTGTCACGAGGGTGGTCGGGAGCGTCTTCAGAGCCTCATCGACTGGGGACTCGTGGACACGATTCGTATGCACCATGACGGCGAAGGTCCGTTCTCGTGGTGGGATTATCGGCGGCTGGCCTTTCCGAAGGGGGACGGGCTTCGGATTGACCATGTTCTGGCTACGAAGAAGCTTGCAGACACGTGCGTCGATGCCTACGTAGATCGGGATGAGCGCAAGGGCAAGAAGCCGTCAGATCATGCTCCCGTCGTCGCCGAGTTTGAGATCCAGGAATGACCGGCGAATCGGAAGACGTTTCGGGCTCGGTGGATGGCGGCAGGCGCGGTCCGCTTGGAGAGATCGCGCGCCTTTTTCTCCGTCTTGGCGTTGTTGCCTTTGGAGGTCCCGCAGCACACATCGCAATGATGGAGGACGAGTTCGTTGTCCGTCGTCGCTGGGTGGGTCGAGAACACTTCCTTGATCTGGTCGGCGCCACCAATCTGATTCCTGGCCCGAATTCGACTGAAATGACGATGCACCTCGGTTACGAAAGGGCCGGCTGGCCGGGGTTGTTTACGGCCGGAGCGTCATTCATTCTGCCGGCAGTTACGCTTACGGCGGGGCTAGCTTGGCTCTACGTCAGGTACGGCGCTCTACCGGAAGTAGAGCCCTTTCTCGTGGGAATCAAGCCGGCTGTAATCGTTATCATTGCGGGCGCCTTGTGGCGGCTCGGCCGGCAGGCAGTGACGGGTTGGCGCCTGGGTGTTATTGGCCTGGCTGTGGGTGCTGCGTCTCTCTTCGGTACGAATGAGGTGACGGCTTTGCTGGTCGGCGGCATTGTGGGGATGGTATGGTTGCGCGTGAGCGGTTCACCGAAGACGGACACCGCGGCTCGCTTTCTGCCTATTCTCTTTCAGGACAGCACTGCCGTAGCAGCCGGGGCGGCTGCTGCGGGCGCAGGCGTCGCCGTGTCGACGTGGAAGCTGGGCCTCTTCTTTCTGAAAATCGGAGCGATCCTGTACGGAAGTGGATACGTGCTCGTCGCCTTTCTCGAGGGCGGGCTGGTGAATGATTACGGATGGCTGACCGAGGGGCAGCTGCTGGATGCGATCGCGATCGGGCAGTTCACTCCGGGTCCAGTGCTGTCAACATCCACCTTTATCGGTTACCTGGTGGACGGACCCGCCGGAGCTGTCGTTGCAACGCTTGGCATCTTTCTCCCCTCGTTCTTCTTCGTCCTGATTCTGAATCCCATCATTCCCAGGCTGCGCGAGTCGGTGTGGGCGTCAGCCTTCCTCGACGCAGTGAATGTCGCAGCGGTAGGACTCATGCTGGCCGTCACGATCGAGCTTGCTCGCGCCACGCTAACCTCCCTGCCCGCCGCGGTCGTCATCGTGGCGGCTGCGGTCGCCTTCTTTCGGTTTCGGCTCGGTGCGCCGTGGCTCGTCGGTGGAGGGGCTCTGCTCGGCTGGATGGCCAGTCTGATTGCATGAGTCCAGCACAAAGCCACTGAAACCCGTAAAAAAAGGGAAATCAAGCGTGCTGAACCGCCTTAAGTATAGGTCCCCCAAGTCGATACAAACGGGGATTTCGTACCTCTAATGTGGGTCACCCATGTCCACCATTCCGTCAAACGAGGCCGAGGACCGGCTCGAAGCAGAGATTGAGACGTTGCACCGCTGGTACGACGAGCTCAAGGAGTTTCTCGAAGCCGGTCTTAAGGACGGCAACGTAACGCACGAGGTTTTCTCGGACGCGGCCACCATGGCCACGCGTGTGGTTATCCGCCTCAAATCGCTCTATAAGCAGGTCTCTAACGAATAGGCGGACTTTCATTTGAAAAGAGATGCGTTTTAGAAGGACCGGCACTTGAGTAGCCGGTCCTTTTTTCTTTTTTTGCCTCTGCACTTATCGGGCTCCATGTATTGCGCCACCGCCCGGTCCCACGCATCGCGGGTAAGCAATGAACAAACGACTGCAGAAAGACATCGTTGTCGCCATCGGTATCCTCATCGGTGTCGTTCTGATCATGACGATCATCGGCCTGATCACATAGCCGCTGTGACATAGGGGTGTCACCCCCACACCCTAGATTGGGCGTCCAACCGTTGTCGTCTTTTGTTTGAGAGCCACCGCGAGGCTCGAGTTACCCATCCAGGAGGTGAGGAGAAGATCTCATACGTCATAGAGCAACTTCAGGAGTTCTGCCGAAAGAATCCCGTCGGTCGAAAACTGTTGATTGTCCCGAGTAAGCAGGTCGGTTACAATCTCACAACGTCTCTGGCGCTGCACGGCCTCCGCTGGGTCAACCTGCACGTCGAGACTCCACTGTCCCTCGCCGAGTGGTATGCAGCGCCTGTTCTTAACGAAAAGGCTGAGCGGCTTTCTGCCGATGGGGCCGCTTTCGTGGTCCATCGCATTCTATCGTCGGCGTTGGATGCCGCAGGACCTGACGATCAATTTCGGAAGTCGCTGGCCGTCTCGCCCGGCCTGGTTCGGGCAATAGCGAATACAATCTCGGATCTCCGCCTCGCGGGCGTGTCATCGGCTCGCCTCGCCAAAGCCGGAATCGACCCGGCCAAAGCGTCTTTTCTCGGTGAGGTCTACCAGGCCTATGAACGTGCGATCGCGCGAGAGGGGCAATACGATTCCGCCGACGTCTATCGCGTCGGTATCGAACGAGTCAAGAGTCTAGGTTGCCGATACGAATCGGTCGCCGTACTCGACGAGGTCGAAGTTGCCTTCCTGCCTTTCAAATTCTTCACGTTGTTGCGCGACGCCTGCGGCGAGTTCTCGCGGATCGGGCGGAATGATTTCCAGGTCGATCCTCCGCGTCGAACGGTCGCGTCTCGCTTTGACGAAATCTCGTTTCCCACCACCGGAACCCAGGCTGTGCATCCCGCCGGCCAGATCCGCATTCGCGAACTGGAGCCACACGACAAGTCGAAGGTGCAGCTCCGGGATGCTGTGGGCGTGGACGCAGAGGTGCGGGGCGTCTTTCGTGACGTCCGGTCCATGGACGTGCCACTTGACTCGGTGGAAGTTGCGTACACGACCTCGCAACCGTACCTCCCGCTGATAGCCAACGCTGCGTATTCGTTGGGACTTCCGATCACGCTCTCGGAAGGCTTGCCGATCCGGTTGGGCCGTTGTGGTCAGGCTGTGATCGGGTTCTACCGATGGATTGCGAACGGCCTCGATGCCAACGGCTTGTCGCACCTTTTGAGGTCTCGTGTCATTCGAATCCCGTGGAAAGGTGGCCAGGCTCGGAAGCCCCGGCGTTGTGACATCGCAGAGACGCTGGACGTCAGGAAAGCAGGCAGAGGGCGGGATGAGATTCTCGATGCCTTTGCGAGACAGCGACGCCAGATAGAAGCGGAAGAGGCGTCGGGGTTTGGACGTGATTCCAAGCGAAAGATCGAACGCCTGACGGTTGGCAGAGAGGCCGTCGAGCGCCTCCTCGGTATCGTGCCAGAGATGGACCATTCCTCAGTGGCCAAACTTGCGCAAGCCGGCCTCCGATTTCTCGCGGATTATTTTCGTCCTGCGAGTGAGGTCGAGGCGCAGATGCTTGAGTCAATTTTGGACCGGCTGCGTGCAATATCGGAGATGGATATCTCCGGCCCAACGGCCTCCCTGTCATCGTTGATACAGCAGCTCCTCGAATCGCATCACTCCGCGGCATCCGTCGCTCGCGAGGGCCATCTTTATGTCGTTCCTGTCGAGCGTGCCGGCTATAGCGGGCGCCCCTACACCTTTGTTGTTGGGCTTGATGAAGGTTCCTTTCCTGGCGGGGGGATGGAAAGCCCCGTGCTGCTAGACGAAGAGCGAGCGAAGATATCCTCGCGTCTGCCGGATTTTCGCTCGCGACCCGCCGAAAGAACATGGCATCTGTTACGGATGCTCGGGACGCTCGAGGGTCCGGTAACTCTCACGGCAAATCGTTTCGACGTCGTCGACGGTCGAGAACGCTACGCGTCGTCGATCTACGCTCAGTGCCGCGAGGACCTCGATCTCGAAAATCCAATCCGGTACACATCAGTACCGGCGCTTGAAGAAGCTATTTCCGAGTCTGATGCGTGGCTGTCGCAGCGTCGAAGCGCTCAGTTTGTCGACGCTGCCGTGAACCGTTATCCGTTACTTGCCGCCGGTCTGACGGCGACGACAGCCCGCAACAGTCCCGAGCTCACCCGTTTCGACGGCTATCTCGGCCGCGCGGCGCCCGAACTCAGCCTGCGCGATCAGAAGGCGATTTCAGCCTCTCGCCTTGAGAGGCTGGCAGAGTGCCCTCATCGGTACTTCCTTCAGCACGTGCTTTATGTTGAACCGCCGGATGAAATCGACCCTGAGGATAACAGGTGGCTTGATGCGCGTGAATTTGGCAAGCTCGTTCACGAGCTGTTATGCGAATTCATGATGCGTCTGCAGGAGCGGTCCGAGCGGCCCGACCTTGACCGTCATCGTTCGGAGATCCTGGACCTCGCCGAACAATATGCAGAATCAGCTTGCGAGCGAATCCCGCCGGAGACTCCTTTGGCGTATCGAGCCGGGCTGCGCCAAATCAAGACGGCGGCTCAGATCTTTCTGGCTGCGGAAAGCCGGAGCGACCCGGACGTAGAACCGATTCACTTTGAGCTGAAGTTCGGTGGCGGCGCCGAAGGCAGTCGTCACCCACGGCCAGTGGAGATTGGATTGGGCAAGTACGCGACCATCAGGCTCCGCGGAAGCATCGACCGTGTTGATAGGACTTCATCGGGGTTCAAGATCTGGGATTATAAGACGGGCTCGTCGGCACCCTTCGACCGGACAAATCCCTTCAAGGGCGAGAAGCTTCAGTGGGCGCTTTACGCGTTTGCCTTCGAGAATCTCATGAAGGGTCTGCCCACCAATCTGGAGGTAACCGAGTCGGGCTACTTCTTTGTCGGCGATCGTGAGTATGGTCGCCGAATATCGCACGAGGTTCCCGATCGTGACGTGGTCGGCAGATACCTGTCACCCCTACTGGAGATGGCCGAGCGCGGCGCTTTCTTCCATTTCCAGAAGAGAGACACGAGGAGTTCTCCATGCAAGTTTTGCGACTATCGTTCGGTCTGTTCGAGCGAGCGCAAGTTCCAGTCTGATCTGCCGGCAGCACTGGAGAAAACGAAATCAAAGAACGAGATACTGGAGCTGCTATCGGAGTGGATGAAATCCTTGTAGACATGAAGCCACAGGCGGACGCCGCGCCCACGGACCTTCCCGATGAAGCGGAGCGCCGCGTTATCGAGGAAGAGCTCGGCATTAATCTCGTAGTCGTAGCCAGCGCGGGGACCGGTAAGACCGAGGCGTTGATCCGTCGTATGGTTGCTGGGGTCGTCTCCGGCACGGTCGAAATCGACTCGCTGGTTGCCATCACATTTACCCGGATGGCAGCGGGAGAGATGCGGGCGAGGTTTGCGGAGAAGCTCCGTGAGAAGGCGGCAGAGAGCATACGCGCTGCCGAGGCGCTTCGCAGAATAGACCGTTGCTTCATCGGTACGATTCACGCCTTTTGCGCCCGGCTCCTTCGCGAGCGTCCATTGGAGGCAGGACTGCGGCCGGATTTCACGGAGGTGGACGAACATGAGGTAACCGTCCTATGGCGCCATTTCTGGCGTGACGCAATCCAGGAGCTCTATGCGAGTGGAGACACGCGAATTGACGAGCTTCGGCGCCTCGGCGTAGACGTCGGTGAGCTGTATGATTTCTTCGTCACACGCACGGAAAACTCCGACCTGCCGCTGCGGCCAGGTCTCGATTCTGAACCGGACCTGCAACCGGCGCTTCAAGACGTTCTCGAGCAGATTCAGGAGGTGCGTTCACGGCTTGGTGGCAGTATTCCCCCTGAGCGCGACACGTTCCTGGACCAAATCGATCGAGCGGAATATTATCGTCGAAACCGCTCCTTCGAGGACGCCGCGAACAAGGCCGAATTACTTCGCATCTATCAGAGGGCGCTGAAAAAGAGCAGCGTCACTCTCAAGAAGTGGCCGGATGAAGAGCTGGCGCGGCATGTCCGCGACGTGTTGGCACCGAACCTGCTCGAGAATATCGTCGATCCTGCGCTGACCCGCTGGCGACAGTATTTGCATGGCAAGGTCGTGCCGCTCATCGAGGATATCGTCGAGGACTTCTCCGCGTATCGTCGGGACAAGGGACTGGTCACATTCCACGACCTGCTCCTCTATACTGCGAGGTTGCTCCGAAACCGGACGGACGTGAGGCAGCTCTTTCAAACAAAGTTCGGCGCCTTCTATGTCGATGAGTTTCAGGATACGGATCCACTGCAGGCCGAGATCATCATGTACCTGGCGTCGAGCGGTGACGCGGCTGATTGGCGGGACCTGTTGCCAGAGCCCGGCCGGCTCTTCATTGTCGGCGATGAGAAGCAATCGATCTATCGATTTCGCAGGGCGGACATCGACGTCTTTCGCGCCGTGACCGATCGGATCCTCGAGTCTGGCGGGCGGAAGGATCGCTTGAAGACCAGCTTCAGATCCCTGCCTCCGTTGTGCGAATGGATCAACTCTGCGTTCTCCAAACTCTTTGAGGAGCACGACCGCGAATACCAGGCAGACTACGACGGGCTGCTGCCGTTTCGGTCAGAGGCAGCGGACGGTCCGTGTGTACAGCGCTTGGACATCCCCAAGGTCAACAGGAACCGACGGGACGCAATTGCGGACAAGGAGGCGGTCTCAATCGCCAACTACATCCTCGCGATGACGCGGTCGGACAGGTCTCCGGGAGATTTCATGATCCTCACTCGCAAGCGCACCCATCTTGACCTGTATGCCCGGGAGCTCGAGAAGCGTGCCGTGCCGTACGACATCATCGGTGGTGACTCGCTGTCGGGGTCTGAGGAGTTGCGGTCGCTGGTGCAGATGCTGGAGGTGATTCGACGCCCGGCCGACGAAGTCGCCATGCTCGGCTATCTGCGTGGGCCTCTTGTGGGGCTTGGCGACGATGAATTGTACCAGTTGCGTCTCGCCGGAGGCGGATTCAGAATCTGGCGCCTGGTTCCCGATGGTTTGCCTGAGGAACTTGCAGGAAAGCTTGAAGGCGCGAAAGCTCAACTGGACCGCGCGCGGGACAACCTGATGTCACTGTCGCCGGCAGCTGCCATTTCCAGCATCATCGAGTGGACGGGCCTTGTCGCCTTTTCTGCCGGGCTAGAGGGTGGGGCGACGCGTGCCGGAAACCTGTTCAGAATCATATCGCTGGTCCGCGGTTGGGAGGAGCAGGGAATGAACTGGAGCCAGGTCGTCGCTGAACTAGGCGAGGTCCTTCGGGACTCGAAATACCAATACGAGCAAATGACGCTGGACGTCGGGCGATCCGATGTTGTCCGCATCATGAACCTGCATCAAGCCAAGGGCCTTCAAGCGCCCGTGGTCATTCTGGCTGACTGTTACGATACCTCCCGCCCAGATCCCAACCAGCACGTTTCGCGGGAGCACGGCCACGAATATCTCTCGATCCCCATCAGCGCGGACCGCGGTGGTCGGTTCACAGAGGTTGTGGCCGAGCCGGTTGGCTGGGCCGAGGACCTCGAAAGAGAGAGGCTGTACTCGGATGCCGAAGAGCTTCGCAACGTCTACGTAGCAGCGACAAGGGCGCGAGACCATTTGATCGTCTCGACATACCCGAGTGGTAAGGGCCAGGGACCGTGGAGCAGGCTCCTCCCGGCCCTTCATTCGTTACCCGGGTTGGCTGCGATCGAGTCAGCCGGGTCGCCTCCAACGCCGGAAGAGATGGACGATGTTGGCGCGGCCGTCGACCGGATTCGCGAGCAATGGCAGAAGGTGAGCGAACCCACCTACGCGGTTGTGACGGCTACCGGGGAGGATCCAGCGACCGGTGTTGAGGAGTTTCCGGCGGGCGAACGAGGCGCCGACTACGGCTCTGTCATTCACGAGGTGTTCCAGGCGCTCATCGAAGAGCGGGTAACCGACATCGAGTCTTTCGCAAGGGTTGAAGCGCGCAAAGCCGGAATCTCGGTTGATCACATTAAACAACTTGTGGAAGAAATCGAGGCCCTCAAGTCGTCCGCCCTTTTCCGTGAACTTAAGTCTGCTTCAGAGGTCTATTCTGAGGTCCCGTTTTCCTACCGGGACGACGACGAGGCGGTCATCCGCCGCGGTACGATCGACCTCGTCTACCGTTCTGCGTCGGGCTGGGCAATTGTCGATTTCAAGTCGCATCGTGCAGACACCGACGAAAAGGTGGAAACGCTCAAGCGCCGCTACGAAAGACAGCTTGCCAGCTATCGGACTGCCTGGGAGATCATCACCGGCGAGGAAGTCCACAGCGCCTCGCTGTGGCTCACCGGCAGCGGTGAAAGCGTAACGATTAACGACTAAGCCGCCGGCCCTTACGCCAACCCGCAATGCTGAGAGTCCTGCATATCGCTGACGTTCATTTCGACACGACGTTTTCCTGCCGATCCGACGAGTTGCGTAGCCGCCTGAGAGAGGCGATTCGTCAGTCGTTCGTTCGGGCGATGGACATGGCGGTTGAAGACGGTGTCCATGCCGTGATCGTGGCCGGAGACTTGTTTGACGGAAGTCGCCTCAGCTTTACGACTGAAAAGATCCTCGTCGAGCAGTTTCGTCGACTTGGAGATCTCGGCATCCGGGTGTTCTACGCGTGCGGGAATCACGACCCTGCTTCACTGCGCTCGCGTGCGGGTAGCATAGCTCTTCCGGACAACTGCACGGTCTTTGACTCTGCTCGTCCCGAGACGGTCGAGATTCAGGACGAGTCGGGCGCGGTCATAGGGCGCGTAACCGGAGCCGGTCACGAAACCGCAAAGGAAAGTCGAAACCTCGCCTCCACGTTTCCGGCTGTGAAGGGCGACGTGCCACACGTCGCGGTCCTGCATACAATGGTGACCTCTGCTTCATCGTCGGAATCGCATGACCGCTATGCTCCCTGCAGTGTGGACGACCTGGCGAGTCGAGGTTACGACTACTGGGCGCTCGGCCACATTCATCATCGTCAGGCAGTTGACGCGGAGCAAAAGGCGTGGTATCCGGGCAGTATCCAAGGCCGGAATCCTAAAGAAACCGGAGCCCGCGGTGGGTTGCTGGTGGATGTATTCAGGGCCAGGCCACCGCAGGTCAGATTTGTACCGCTAGCGCCTCTCGAGTGGGCTAGCCTCCATGTAGAATCTCTAGCAGGTGTGCAGAACCTGTCGGATCTGGAGCAGGCGGTCGCCAAAGCATGGGAGGAAAACAGCCAATCTTCCGGCGATGCCAGGGATGCCGTCGTCGTCGTGCATCTTCAGGGTGCGTGTCCAATTGCGGAAGACCTCGTCTCTCGTCAACCTGTCGAGGAGATCGAGGCCCTGTTGGCCGACCACCTTTCGGTTATCGCCGTGGAGGTTCGCACGTCCGGGCTGCATCAACCGATCGAGATTGAATCGTACCGGGGAGAGCCGCACGTGCTGGGTGAATTGCTTCGCTTGATTTCGCGGTACGAGGAGGAGCCGGAGTCGATCGAAAGAATTGCACCCAAACCGTTAGCCGCGCAGGTTTCATCAAACGGTGAGCGCAGCGAATATCTCCGTAAGCTGCTTTCGGGGCTAGATCGCGAAGCGGCGGCTCGCCTGCTCGACGTGTGACGCAAGACGTGCGGATAATAAGCTGTCATATCGAGCAATTCGGCACACTGGAAGAGCGCACATTTGCTGACCTCGACCACGCATTGGTCGTGCTTCTCGGTCCTAACGAGGCTGGAAAGTCGACCTTCTTCGAGTTCCTCAAGACGATGCTGTTCGGTTTTAGTCCCGCCAACGCGGCAAAGCATCCGTACCGTCCAGACTCCGGCCGGCTCTCGGGCAGCATGGCGTTTGTCGCCGGCAAGACGGCTTGTTCGCTGGAGCGCTCTCTTCGAAGTACTCCCCGCGGCCAACTCAACGTGGGAATGGATGGGCTGTTTGGCAGAAAGGAAGATCTGCGGAACAGACCGATTCCAGAGCTGGCTCCCGTCAGTCGAGACTTGTTCGAGGCGGTGTACGCTCTGAGTCTGGCTGACATGGTCAGAATCGAGGGCAAGGCATGGGACACGATTCAGGATCGTCTCCTTGGCGGGTTGAATATCGAGCAGGTGCGGAATCCTCGCGAGGTCGCGGCCGAGCTTGATAGGGAAGCGGGTCGCCTTTGGCGGACCGATCGTCGCGGTAAGGCGCGGTCGGCGGAGTTGCGCGAGGACGTCAGGTCGATCCGCGGCCAGATTCGAGAAGCGCGCGATCGCGACCTGGAGGCCCGGCGTCTCTCGGAGGAGGTCGATACGATGACCGCTCGCAAGTCTGAGCTCGAGAGTCAGCTTCAAGAGGACCGGGCAGCAATACGAACCACCGATCGCCTCATACCCGTGAAACAGGGGTTGCAGCAGATCACAAGGCTCGAGGAGCAAGCGGGCGATCTGTCTACATATGCGATGATACCTCCAGAGCCGGCCTTGACTCTCAACCGGTTGCGCGAAGAGAAAGATCGACTCAAGGCTGAAGTCCGCACGCGCCTCGGGACGTTGGATCGACTTCGATCCACATCTGAGGCATTTGATGACGCTGCAAAGGAAGCGGTTCGTCATGCCTCAGAGATCCGGTCGCTGCAATCCCGATCCGGTATCATGGTCGAACGTCAGGCACAACTGGACGATTTGAAACGGCGGGTGGATGAGCGCAGGTTAGCGCTGGACGAAATGTGGAATCGCGTCATGCCTGTCGCCCAAGACGCGGTGGCTCGACGTAGTGTCGGGTCCTTTCCGGTTGACGATGTCCGTGTGTCGCTGGCGGAACTGAAATCGCTTTTGGATAGGCGGACGCGTGCGGCGGACCGCAAGGAGTATAGAGAGGAGTCGGTGGCGGTAGCTCCGTGGACTATCGTATTTCTGCTCGGCGTCGTCGTAGCGATCATCGGTTTTCTGGTCGGTCGGTCGCTGGTGTGGGGACCGGCACTTGTGTTCGCTTCGGCGGGAGCGGCCTTGTTGCTGCAGGCCATCGCGAGTAATCGCAGACTGGCGCGTGCTGATGCCACCGGTCCGGTCAATCATGTTGCCGAGATCGACCTTGAAATCGAGAAGTCACGGACGAGAATTGCCGAAAAGCTGAGATTCCTGGGAGTAGATTTCGATGAGCGGTTCGAGAAGACCGCTGAACTTGTCGAAGGCGTTCAGGAGCTTCAAACATTGCTCACACGTATAGCCGCTGACGAGACTGAATCCGCTCGGCTGGCTGATCTTGTGGGCATGGAGGAGGATCGGGGCGTCTCCGTCGCCAAGACGATGAGCATCGACTCGTCCCTGCCTGCCGAGCGCCTGGTTCGCCTGCTGGCCGACATGCTGGAACGAGCGGAGGAAAAACGGTTGGCCGCTGCGCATGCATCGGCACAGATTGACGAGGAGGAGGCGGCAGCTTCCGAGCGGCAGCAGCGCCTGGAATGCGTTGTTCAAGAGCTCCAAATTATCGAGTCGGCGCTTGAGCAATTGGGAGAGGGAGATCCGGACAAGGGTTCGCTCGTCCTTGAGGAGAGGCGGTCACTCAGCCGGCGAGCATCATCAATCCGGGAAGAACTGGAGACGCGCCATCTGGACCTCGCGACGCTCAAAGAGGAGATATCATCGCTCAACGGTGCCGTGGTTCTTACGGACAAGGCACGCGTGCAACTGGATTCCCGTATCGAGGAAACCAGAGCCGAGATCGCAAGCCTGGTTGAGAGCATCGCGGAGAGAGAAGCGCGCGTGTCAGCGCTGCGCAGTTTGCCGACAGTGGCTGAACTTGAAAGTGAGGTCGAGGTCCTGGAGGGGGAGATAAGGAGCGCCGAAGAGGAAAGAGACCGTCTCGTGTTGCTCGCGAACCTCATGCGTGAAGCCGACGAGTCCTTTCGGGAAAAGCACCAACCTGATGTCGTCAAGCGAGCATCCATGATGTTGGCGGCGCTCACCGGGGGTAGGTACGATCGCCTTGAACTTACCGAAGACAACGACGGCCAGCTCATGGTCCACGACGCACACCGACGCAGGATCACTCCTGTGGGACCGCCCCTGAGCCGTGGTACACTTGACCAGATTTACCTCACGCTGAGATTCGCCATCGCCGACCACCTGGACGATCCCAGCGACCCACTTCCTCTCTTCCTCGACGAGGTGCTTGTCAATTGGGACGAAGAACGACGGAAACGCGGCCTTCAATTAATTGCCGATATCGCCGAATCAAGGCAGGTTTTCTTCTTCACCTGTCACGACTGGATGGCGGCAGAGCTCGAGCGATCTGCGGGCGGTCATGTAGTGAGCCTGTAGGTCGGCCAGGGCGGAAAGGCCTGGCGCGTGTCCAATCGAGAGTCGCTATGCCAAATGCTCCGTTACCCAGACGTTATGGAGCGCTTCACAGAATGTGAAGTGTCCATTAAGCTGGACGAATTATCGTGGTTTCTGGCCGCTTTTTGCGGGGAGGGCCTCGATAAGGGCGCAGAATCGAAGGTGGAGCCTCGTTTGCAATCACCTGGTTTCGAATGATCGCCGGGGCCCGCTGGCCTTCGCAAACAGATCAGGTGATAGTCATGAAAACGATAACGACCAGCTTACTAGGAATTCTCTTCCTTGCGTTGTTGAGCGCATGCGAGACAACCGTCGTCGAGCAAGGCCCTCCTGGACCTCCGGGACCGCGCGGAGCAGACGGAAACGCCAACGTATTCACCGTCAGCTTTGACTTTCTGATGGCGGATGCCATCATCAACGGCAAGGTCGCATCGGTCCAGTATGATGTACCGGGAATTACCCCGACTGTTGTAGACGAAGGCGCGGTGCTCGTCTTCTTCCGCGAGCAGGGAACGTGGACGGCGATGCCTTATACGTTCGGATTCGATAATCCGGAACAGCAGGCAGTCGACTTCATCGTAACGCTCGGATTCGGCTTTGACGACGGCTTTCTGGAGGTCTTTTACGAAGCCTCCGCGGAAGGGATTGCGCTCGAGAACATGCCGGACCGCGAGATGAAGGCGGTAATAATTGACGGCTTCCCGTTTGGAAAATCCGAAGTGGATCTGACCAATTATGAGGCGGTGAAGAACTACTTCCAGTTGGCTGACGACTGATACAGGCCAAAATCAGCCTTGGGAACGTCGCTGTCCCCCTTTCAGCGACCGGTTGCGGCGCTTCGTGGTCGATGAAGATCGATGGCGAGGCGCCGCCTCATTTGCCGGTTTTGGGGCTTCTTCTTCGGCTATAGAAATCCCCTCGCACGCCGATTACAGGTAGGAGAATCGACGAGAATCCTGTAGAGGAGAGCATGACCAACGAGAATCACGGCCAGCCGAGCAGTACGCAGCGTGGAAACACGCCGCATCTTCGCCGTTTCCTATCGACTTTTTTCAGAACGGCGCTGGACGAGTACCGCGAGGCAGGATGCCCCTTCGGGAAGCACGTTGACGCCATGCTGATCTGGTTCGAATACAACCAGAAGACCACCGACAACTGATTCTCCCTTTCAAAGCCACCTGATGCCAACAAGATGGTGTTGATCAGCCCCGGCCACTTCCCAGGCCGGGGCTTTCTTTTTGTTGGCAACCGATTGCTGTTGCCGACTGGAGCGGCCAGCCCTGAACTCACGGACGAACGATCAACCGCGAATCCTCTCCGAGCGGACCGCGCGATGACAACATGTAGACACCGGACGGGAGTCGTGGCAGCGCGATCTTGAGACCGTAGGTCCCCGCAGTGGGGAGATGGAGGAATTCGGAATAAACCTCTCGACCGACTATGTCGAAAAGGTGCACGAAGGTATGTCCTGGACGATCCGTTGTTACTTCTACAGTGAGATCCTCCTTCCAAGGATTCGGGTAAGCGGCGACGCGGATTTCGCGAGGCGGTTGCGCCGTCGCCGGATCTTCAACTCCCACTCCCTGAGCGACGTCGAATACCGCCAAGACGGGAAGGTGATCTGAGGTCGTGAAAACATAATCGGAGACAGCCGTCAGGAGTTCGTCGTAGTGATCCGCCGAACCCCCTACGTACCAGGGCTCCACTTCGTTTGTGACGATGATGTGATCGATCGTAGATCCGTTGCAGGAAGGGCTGCTTCCGCAAAAGGTACTTCGTTCGTCGATCTGCATTTGCACGGTCGGTGTACCGTAGTTGCCGACATCATCGACGAAGTTCTTGTACGGCGACGGCTGCCGAAACGTAATCGAGTTGAGCAGCAGATCGTTGTAATCGCCGAGAATGATCACAGGCCGCGAGGCTAGCAGGCTGAAGTCGATGTTGTTCTTGAGCCGGATCGATGCTGCTGCCCGCTTGTCGTATGAGTCCTGGTCACTCTGCGCCTTCATATGTAGGTTGATGAGCGTGACGACAACTGTCGTGTCCGGCAGCACGATCTCGGCCTCCATCTGGAAGGGAGGCCGACCGGCAAAGTCGGATGCAAACTGGGTCAGGATTTCTCTTACGCTACGGAGCCGAACTACGTCGGCGTTATACACGTACGCGAGGCCGAGGCCCTGCCGGGAGGAGGTGGGTGCGATGAGACTTTCGTACGGCGAACCGAGGCTGGCTACGAGACTCGCAAAGTCGGCCTCATCCGCAATCTCCTGAAACGCCCACAAGTCAACATTTGAAGCGAGAATGACATCTCGAACGTTCGCAATCTGCCTGTCGTCGTCGCTCGGCCCGCCGGCCGCTCCGAAGAACTCGACATTCCAACTGGCAACCTCAAACGTTCCAGCACTGCCCTTCGGGGGTATCGACTGAGCGCGCGTTCCGGGCACGACCATAGCAGCGCAACCGACGAGGCAAGCGAGTTTCGATGCAGCGTTCATCCGTTGAGCTATAGGTTGAGGTCGGTAGGTGGGAATGCGCGGCTGGGATGGTGACAGCGCCGTCGCGCGATCTAAAGATTACAATTTCGACCGGCGACACAAACGATCACGCGACGCGATCACTCAAAGTCCGTGTTCAGGCGGAATCGCGACACGCGGTTATTACCCGTGTCGGCCACATATACGATCTCATCGCCATAGGCGACACCCTCGGGGCGGTCAAATTGAAGGGCGCCGCTGCCATTGCCGCCGAAAGAGACAACCACCGGCTTCGAACTGCGAGCTCCGGGAGGCGGTGCCACACCCTCGACGCCATTTGCCGTGAACACAAAGAGGCTGTCCTTATCCCGGTCGACGACAAACCAGTACTGCGTGTTGTCGCCTGCGAACGTGATGTCGGAAGGATGACTGAACTTGAACTCCTCATAGAGGAAGCCGTCTCCTCGTGTTGTATCGCCAGCTATCTGCACTTTCCGGCTGTCCGGCTCGTAGATGATGCCGTCGGGTGTCACGTTCGCCAAAAGCGACAGAACACCAAATCGAACCGACCCGGCTACCTCGGAAGTCTGCGCAAGGGCGAGATGCTTACTCGAGGGAAAGAATTCACCCTGCGGCGGCTGTACGAACGTCATGACGTCGGTGGGATTGATCGCGCTGCGAAGTCCCTCGCGATTTGGGTCTAGCGGCAGCGACTGTGTGTTGATCCCATCGAAAGTGAACTCGAGTACCGTGTTGTGCGGAAGGATGACGCTCCGCGTATTGTTCACCGGTCCCCGCCGCGACACATAGATGTTGTTGTTGAACAGAATGGCCACGCCGGTGAAGTCCACCGACTCATCGGTATCGCGTGGATCCGGCAGATTGAACTTGCGTGAGTCGTCGTCGAATGGATGCCAAAGCGTCAGGTCCACGCGGGGTGTACCAATGGTTACATTCGCATATCGTATCACGACCGGAAGCGACCAGGTCCTGCCATTCAGAAAAGTGTCCCGGCGCGCCGTCACGTATACGTTGAGCCTTCGATCCTGAATAACGGAGGTCGCTCCGCCTTCTATGGGGATGAAGTTAGCCGGCCGACCCGCCCGATCCAGCACGTGAAGGCCGCGCGCGTCCGTTACATACAGAAACTCGTCATATCCAAAGTAAACGTCGGACGGCTCCATCAATTGCTGGCCGTCGCCGGCCAACGTGTAGAACGGCACAAGCGCGACATACTCCGCCTCGCTGAACAGCCCGGGCTCCTGCCGACCGACTTCGAAAATCTCTTCAGTCGTCCCGTCGGACTTGGAACCGAAGATGCCGTCGCAGCCGGTCCAAACCATCACAAACGCGAGCATCGCCAACGTCGGCAGTCGCATGCCCCAAATACGCCTATTGTTGTGGCCGCACTCGCCATGCGCGTGCTCGACTCCCGCGCCGAGGGAGTCGGAGGTAGCATGTCTTTCGCCGTCCCGCCCCGATTCACGCTCAAACCAGGATCGACGACCATCGTCGTTATCGAAACTGCGTGCTATGATAAGAGGAGGTCTCAGTTGATAGACACGTTTAGGCCGACCCGGTGGACGGATCCCAGGCGGCTCAGCCGGTTAAATCCATAATCAAAACGAAGGTGGGGACCCGCATAGGGGATGTTCAGGCCGACGCCGAAACTGGGTACGTCGAATTCCTCGATCCCAAACCTGTAACCCGCGCGCAGAATCAGCAGGTCGCTCCAGGTGTATTCGACGCCCAGATTCCAGTTCTCCGCGTTGTCGTTGGGGTTGTTCAGCTGTGCGGACAGAAGCAGGTCGCTGCGCGCGCTGTTCTGCAAGATCCTGTAGCTAAAGCCGAGAAGGAATGTGGTCGGCGGTGTTATGTTGTCGAAGTCGTCCTCGGTGACAACCTGATTTTCGCCGATCACAACCCGGTCTATTTTGCCTGAAGGTTGTCCGTCGATTCCGAAGTTCCGAACTACTACTCCCATGCTGGCCCCTGTGTCGCCGACGCGGTACAGCACACCCACGTCGAATACCGCGGTCGTTGTGGAGATGCCGGCCGTACTCTCTCTGACAAGTTTTGAGGTGATTCCGTAACTAAAGAGGTCCGTAAGGCTTTGTGCGAAGGTGAGGCCGGCGGCAAGGTCCCTGAACTGAAACGTCTCGCCAGTACCGAATGGCTGGAACTCTGTCGTTACGTCCATGTCTCCGGACGTCAGCGTTTGAAGGCTTAGGCCGAGCGCGATGTTGGAGCCCCTGAAGCGGTACGCGGCCGCCGCGAACTCCATATTGATGTCGGCAAAGTAGGCCACATGGCTGCCGGCAACCTGCAGCCGATCTGTCCTTGTCGCAAGAGCAGGGTTCCAGAAGATAGCGGCAGCGTCGGAGGCATTGGCGACGACCGATTCTCCCATCGCGGCTCCCCTCGGATCAACCGCGATCTTGAGAAACTGAAACCCCGACGTGCCTGCGCGATCACCGCCGAGCGATGGCAGGATCTGGGCTGTAGCGGTTGGCACGACGGATCCGGCAAGCATTAGCGCCATCGCGACGTGGGCCGTCAGAACGCTCACGAGACGCGAACGAAGGGCGTCGCTAAGTACAGTGATATGTGCGTGGGTGCCAACCATTAGAATCGATAGGATATTCCAAGCACGACATGACGCTGCGGCAGGAAGCGGGCAGGGTTGAAGGGAGGCAGTCCGCTGGTCGTCGGATCCTCGTAACGCGGGTCGCGCGTGCCCGCCGGTACGTCGAAGTCTTTGTCCCCGCGTAGTGAAATGAAGTCTGTCGTTTCCGGATCAACATCCGGGTACGCCTTGCCGGTGACCGGGTTGACAATAATCGCGTTCTTCTGATTGAAGATATTCGTGACTTCCAGCGAGAACGTAAGGCTGCCTCCGAGCAGGTCGACGTTGCGCTGTATGTTCATGTCGAACCACAGCCACGGGTCGCCGATTTCAGAGAAGCGATCCTCGGGGTCCTGGCTACGCTCATAGATCGGACGCCAGTCAAGCTCGCCGGTGAATGGATTCACTTCATTGCCCCTGAACTCGACAGGTGTGTATCGCTGTCCGCTTCTGAACGTACCCGCGAGGTAGACCTTAAGGTT
This sequence comes from Rhodothermia bacterium, assembly GCA_018679295.1. Classification (GTDB taxonomy): domain Bacteria; phylum Bacteroidota; class Rhodothermia; order Rhodothermales; family JABDKH01; genus JAHHLP01. Next base: position 17,217 of record JAHHLP010000570.1, on the reverse strand, counting down.
GTTCAGACCGGGCACGCCGAGGAATGGCCGATTTCGGTTATGCGACAGTGTGACGCTGGTCTTGAAGTCGAATGGACGATCCCACGCGAGCGGCGTCTCGAACGTATTGTCGATGTCGCCTCTCGCCAGGAATTGGGCCAGTGCGTCATTGTTCGTTGAGCTCAGGCCGGTGGCTCTGGAGAAAGACCCCGAAACCTGCCCTTGAAACCAGTCGCCGACGCGCTTCAAATAACTCGCCTCGATGCCACGGACTCTGGCAAAGTCACCATTGACGCGAAAAGCTCGCGTCGTCTCCCTTCCAGTCGCGTCCCGAATGATGACGCTCTCAACCGTAATGAAATCAAACTTATCGCGCCAAAACGCCGCGACATTCAGCACGTCATTGCTGGAGAACTGGTTGCGCAGCCCGAGTTCATACGAGATGTCCACCTCTGGATCGAGGTTGGGATTTCCGAGGTCGGCAAAGAAACTTCTATCCTGGAAGAACGGGTCGAGGCCTGTGTACACAAAGGTCGGATGCGGGATGCGCGTGGAGTGCCCATAGTTAAAGAACATTACGCGGTTGTCCTGAATCGGGAAAGACACGCGAATCTTTGGCAGGATGCGGAACTTGTACCGCAGTCCGAACAGCTTCACCGTCTCGTCTTTGTAGGCCTCGCGCACAGCGTCGAGGATCGGGGCGCGTTCGTCGTCGACAAGATCATCCACGTACTTGCCCGGGGCCCAATATTCGATACGCGTACCCACGTTGCCGATTAGCCCGCGGTACCGGACTTGGTGCGTAACGAAGAGCCCACCACGCCTCGGCTTGACGCGCCAGATATCGGAAGATTCTCCCAGTCTGTTAGACGAACTCGAGGAGGGGTCGTCACCAATCGGAGCTCCCACCCACGGCCGGATGATGTCTATCCATTGATAGTCGTTGAACTTGGACTCGAAGCCGATGGTCGTCCGATGATTCTTCGATTGGGAAAACCGCGTGTACGTAGCCCGAACTGTGTACTCTTCGGCAAAGTGATCGTGGAAGCGCGTGGCTACGCCGCCGTTATTGATGAGCCCCGGCCCCGGCAACACGAATAGCGCGTTGGGATTGATCGGCTGCCCGTCTTCACCCACAAAGATGTTGGCCGGATACTCTACGATGCTTTCTGGATCGAGCTCGGTATTGACGTTGTCTGGTCGCCACGGTCGACCGTTGGCGTCGGAGCGGAGTCGCGTAAAGAGCCGACTCAACTGGACGTCATAGAACGACCGCTCATTCAGGACTTGCGACCACTTGGCATAGCTGATGATGTTGTCGTGCGTGAACGAGTTCGCGTCTTCGGGTGAGAGGACGAATGCGTATTGGAAGCCGGGCGACACCACGGCGTCGTTGCCGGTCACCTGAAGCATCCGCGTGTTCTGATTGACCGTCAGTGATCGCTGGTACGAGACTTGGACTTTCTTGCCTGGCGCGACGTCGTAGGTCAGTTTGGAGATACCGTTCCAGCGGTTTCCGGTGCGCGGCATGAAGAAGGTACCGTCCACGAGGGAGGAGAAAACCTGATCCGGGTTGGCGGTCTCGCGCGTGAATCCGTCTGATACCTGCACCTGGCCCGACAGGAAGAACCGCAGCTTACCCTTGACGATCGGACCACTGAGATTGAGCTCGTAGATGTCCTCTTGGAAATTCGAGTCCGCATCGTCGTTGACCCCGAAGTTGTCGCGCTTGTGCGAGAAGAACCCCGAAAATCGATCGCCGCCGTCCTGCGTTTGAACGGATACAACTCCCGATGTCACGTCTCCGAATTCCGCGCCAACGCCACCGGTGGTCACCTCGATCTCGCTGAAGGCATTGGAGCCGATGTCTAGGCCGAAGCCCGTTCCTGCCAGCGGGTCCTTCGCTGAAACGCCGTCGACCACAAAGCCAGTCTCTTCGGATCGACCGCCACGAATGTAGAGGCCGGTTGGGTCCCGAATGACGCCGACCTGCGTGGCTACCGCGGCCTGCACGTCGCGCAGGGGTGCTACCTCAAGCTGCTCCTTGGAGATGGCAAACGTGCTCGTCGACTGTTCGACGTCGAGCAGGGGTCGATCCCCCACAATAACGATCTCGTCTTCGGCCGAGAGGACGGCTTCACTGAGGGTAACGTTGAGGCGCGTCGTTTGCCCCGACGTAACGCTAATACCTGTGAACAGCTTAGTCTCAAATCCGATGTATGAAAATTTGACCGCGTAATCTCCCGAGCGGAGGCCGGGAATTGAGTAACCGCCCTCGAGGTTTGTCGCTGCACCGCTTGATGTGCCCACGACAATGACGTTCACACCAATCAGCGGCTCGCCAGTCTGCTCGTCGGACACGACCCCCTCAATGCTGCCCTGCCCGGCCGCTGAAAAGGGTACGCCACCCAATGCCAGGACCGACAATCCCGTTACGACTGCGACGATGCGCATGAGATGGGCTGTCCCGGCCTTCGCTGCTTTCAATATGTCGTTACCGTTGCCAATCATCGCATCGGAAATCCCAGACTTTCGAGCATCATCTTGATCGCCGTGCGAGGCGCTTCAGAGTCTCCATCGGCGCCGACGAAGTTCTGTGCGCCTGACTGTTCGTTGATGAGCGGAAGCGCAAACAGTCCAACTCGCTGATCCGCACTTAGCGACGCAATTACGGACGGCCCGAACCACGGTCCCTGCCGTCTTCCGTCTCTGGAGATGTACGTGTACTCGCCGGTTGCGAGTGGAATCACGTTGGCACCGTCGGTGGCGTAGGGGAGGGTGTTCGTCAAGAAGGCGTTCGATTCAAGAGCGGGAAGGGTTACGCCGAGGCCAGGCACGGCATCCGCGGCCGGGATTTCAGCCCCCACACCCATCCTTAGCGCCGGTCTAAGTGTATCCGGGAAAGAAATCAGGTCTGACAACGGCAGAAGCAGCAAAGCCGGGTTGCCAACGATATCCTCGGGGTTGGACGGCAGCGTGATTGGGCTGTGGACCATCATCTTGCCGCCATTCTCAAAAAAGAGATCAGACGCTGATGCCACGAACGGCAGGTTATCTGCACTCACGCTCGCCGTCGTACTTGTGGCAACCCAATAGATGTATGAGTAATCAGCGAGCCACTGCCTTAGCGTCGGATCAGGACTGGGCGGCATCAGTGGCGATCGTGGCGTGTCGCCCGCATTTCCACTGACAAAGGGTGTCGAGATGTCCCACAGATCGATGCCGGTGCCATCCGGTAGATACTCCCGCAGCAAGGCGAGGTGAAAGCGCTGTACCGTCGGGAAAGTAGACTTGCGGTAGTCGTTAACGTAGAGGACTTCGCCTCGGGACTTCTTCACGTACCAGGAGAAGGACTCAACGGTACTGGTCGTGTCCGTCCGGTCAACCGCGCGTATATAGATGGTGTTTTCGGCTCCAAGGACGAGTCCAGACACGCTGAGTCCCGACGTCTGAAAGCCGCGGCCGAGGAAAACCCGGGCGTCTGTTGTCGTCTGGCCGGGATCGCCTTTATCAACATCGCCGACAAATGTGACGAACTCTGTCTCCGGCGGAAGCGACACGAATTGAAGACTGTCGTTCAGGCTTACGTCGATGCGATCCAGGTTTTCGAGGCCTTCGGGATCAGATGCGGTCCAACCGAAAGAGAAGACGGCAAATGTAGTGTCGGGTGACAGGTCGAACGGACGAAATGCGATGTCCGGGGGCGAGTTCTGAATTGGGAAGACCGTTCTCGCAGGCGAGGGGTCTGCCGAACCATCGTTATCGATTGCCCGGACCTCAAAGACCACGTTCGCCTCCTTTTCCCCGGGAGGGATGGGAAGGAGTATTAAAGAGTCGCTATTCGTTGTTAGTGACCAAGCCTCCTCCTTCGCCGGGGCACTATCCGGCGGAAAGAACCTGAACTCGAAGCTTGCGACGAAGCCGTCTGGATCGTCGCCGGTCCACGAAACGAAGACAGTACTGGTCAGCCGTTCGTCGTCACCCAGGTTGTCGGTCAATGACGTATCACGGACGGACAGCTGGGTATCCGGCGGGAGGTTGTCGAGTCGCGATCCGGTGATGTCGCTATCGCACGCACCCAACACCAGGGCCGCCAGCACGATCGGAAGAAACGTGAGTACGCGATTCACTAAGCGAGCTGATTCGATCCGACGGCGGAGGTCCTGCTCGAGGCAGGACCTCCCGCGTCGGCTTACGCTGAAGGACTACTTCAGCAGCATCATGGTTTTGTTGATCACTTCCGAGCCGGCGGTCAGTCGATAGACGTACATGCCGCTCGCCAGATTGCGAGCGTCGAACGTCACCGAATGCGTGCCCGCAGCCAGTTCTCCATCAACCAGCTGTGCGACGCGACGTCCCACCACGTCAAACACCTCGACAGAGATGTGAGACGTCTGTGCAACGTCAAACCGGATCGTCGTCGCCGGGTTGAACGGGTTCGGATAGTTCTGCTCGAGGGCAAATCCATCGGGGATTTCCTCGCTCTCGATGGCCACGTTCGAGACGTCGCCGATATCCGAGAGGTCTTCGGGGATCAGTTTGAAGTTGCCAAAGGTGTTGGACCATATACCCTGATGGAACGAGTAGACGGTGCCGGGAACGAGATCATCGTTATAACTCGACGAGACAAGCGGACTTGAGTCGTCGACCCGAATCTGATTGTCGGCTGTTCCATCGGACGAAATCGCCCACTCACCGAAGTCACTCGGATCGTCGGCCTGGTTGGTCGTCAGGGTGACGTTCTCAAACCGGAGCAGCATGCTCTCGTGACCTTCTGCCACCGACTCGTCCTGAAGAACGTCGGTCGTGACCGTCTTATAGTTCTGTCCCGCAACCCCTGGGGTTACGATCGTGACTGTGGGTTCGGCGATACCGGTTACATCACCGGACCGATCAAACCGATTGTCTCCCCGAATTTCGACGATCGTGCCGGCGGTGATGTTCACGAGATCTCCGGGTCCAAGCCCAAGGGCTACCACCGCGTCCGTTGCTTCAATGACGATCCCGGTCCAGGGCGCACCCGTGACGTCGTCCTGCACGATGTAGTATCCGGAAGAATCCGGTCGGCTATTGATAGACCCCGTGATATTCATCGCCGTCGTCAGGCCTTCGAAGGGGCTAGGTCCTTCACCTCCGTCCACGGTAAGCTGAATGTCCGAGATCGAGTCAATCCCGCCTGTCAGCACCCGATAGACCTGGTCCTCTGATACTGTCGATGCGTTCTGGTCGTCGGTTGCTTCAAACCAGTAGGTCACGAAGTCTCCGTCCGACTGAGCCGGAATGTCCGCCGAGTATGTCGTGTCGTTGGGGGCGACAACCCCAGCGACGGTCACCGTGTCGGGGGCCGCACTCGTGTAGTAGTTGAGGTTGACGGAAGCCAGCGCGCGGGCCGGATCGGCTGTCACGTCTGCTGAGACTGAGACGGTCTCAGCGCCCACGACGGTGGTCGGCCGGGTTACATTTGTGACAATTGGCGGAGTCACTGTCACTTCCAGGTCCTCCCGCTCCATCGGTCCGATGGCAATCAGACCGTCATCCGGCGCGCCAATTCCGAACGGATCGAAGTCGTCGAAGGCGAGGAAGCCTTGAAGGTTGATGCCCGACCCTGGAGGAGGGGGTGTGAAGTCGTCGAAGAAGACGCGGAACTGACTGTCATCGTAGGCGCCGTCCCGATCATTCCTATAAGCAAGCGAGATGTCGCGGATGTACAGCTGGGTCGCACCCCCATCGGTGCTGAAGGTCCAGTTTGGCCGGTCCGAGCTGATGTCGCGGCGCTGTACTAGGGCGTTTTCGAAGCGCACGTACTGGCCGCGGAGGTCGGCGAGGTTGCTCCAGTTGGCCTGAATACCACCCGTCACGACCCTGTGTACGTCGGCCGTAGTTATCACTACCGGATCCATGGCGGAGGCCGGAAAATCGAAGCTGCCGACCGTGCCGATAACGGTAATACTGACGGGCGCGATCTGCATGACCTCGTCAAATGGCGATACCGTGCCGACCAGTTCCACCACATCTCCGATCAGAAGCCCTAGGACGCCATTCTCCTGCCAGGAGCCGTCCACGACCTGAATGCCCATCCCTTCAACTCCTAGCGACACGGCTGCTGTATCGCGAACGAAGAAATGAACGCGACTCGGGAGGCCGCTGCCGTCCGGCGACGAGAGACCCGAAAGTGTCGGATCGCTCATGACGATCGCACCGACGCGAACCGTGTCGCCGACGAGATCATTGAAAATGGCGTTCTCGATTCGCGGATCGTTGAGTGCCTCAGCCGCTGCGTTGAGGGCGTCTATCGAATCCGCGGGAATCGCGTTGATCTCGCGGATCGTGATGTCCGTGATTTGAGCCTCCGCTAGCGGAGCCCATAGCACGGCCAGGGCAAACAGCGTCAGACTCACAGTAAAGAAACGTTTCATCGTGTACTCTGTGTTTGTGTTGATTTCCGATTTCAGTCGGCTCTGAGCGAGCCTGTGCCGTTGCCCATGGAAAGCGCTACTTGATGATAACAAATTTGCCTCGCTGCACCTCGCCGGAATCCATGTCCTTGACGGTATACAGGTAAAGACCTGCCGAAATCGCCAAGCTGTTGTCCGAAAGGATATCCCACGAATGCTCTCCACCCGGCTGTTGACGATTCTCCGCGCTAAAGCTGTCGTACCAGCGGATGTCTCCCACGTATGTCTCGGCGTCGTGGTCGATTTCGGCCACGATTTCGCCCGCCAGTGTGTAAATCCGGATTTCTGACTTGGGAGGCAGGTTATAGAAATTCAGTTTCCTGGTGCGAGATGTCCCGCCGTCCCATGCCGCCTCGATCCGATAGGGATTCGGGTAGACGCCAACGCTGCGACTGCCGTCGGAAACGGGTGGAGTACCGGGAAAAACGCGCGTAGCGTTCGATACGCGAGAAGATTCGAACGAAGGAAGGCCGGCGTCTGGGTCACCCTGGTCGAATGCTGTGACGGAGAAGAGGTATTGCCATCCCCCAAGGAGACTGGGAGCATCAAATCGGTACCAGTACTGCGTCGTGTCTCCCGGGAACACGACGGGCTCGGCGAGTGCTATGTCAGCGAAACCGTTATTGAACCCGGTCCTATTGCCAGGTCTGTCGTACTGCGCGATGAGTGAAGCCTCGTCCAGTATGTTGCCGGCGCGATCGTCTCCTGGATCGCTCCGATAAATCCGGTAGCCTTCGAAATCGAAATCTCCCGACACCGGGTCGAGCGATCGTTCGGCGGTCTTATCCCAGTAGACCGAGACGCGATTGGTCTGTCGATTGTCGGAGCCTTCTGGCTCTTCGAAGACGATCTTAACCTTCGGTGAGTTTGGCGGCTCCGGAATCAGGTAACGGTCGAGCCGTCCGTTGGAGTTCACATCCTCGTTGCCGTCGAGCCGGCCATTGAAGTTGTTGTCTTCCCCAGCGTACGTACGACGTGCCCAGTTCAGGTTGTTGGCGAGGAAGACTCGGGACTCCTCTGTATCAATCGGTTTTCCGGCGTTGCCCTGGAATTCTTCCGGTTTGAGCGCGGCCACCAATCCATAGGTTACCTGCAGGGTATCGCCGGGCAGAACGGTGGGGAAGGGTCCGATGGGCGTCAACCCGATCCAGTTCCCCTGTGAAGTTTGCCCATCCGTTCTCAGCCTGCTACGCCAGGCGGCGAGCTCCGCTAGGTATTCATCCTCGGTTTCGAACGCATTGGGGTTTGGGAAGGGGATGGATAGGCGCTGGTACTTGAGGTCGTCGGTCGACGGTCGGCTCAACTCCGCCGTGCCGCCGCTGAACTGCCACCAGCGGAAGTTTACGCGAGGCGCGGAATAGCCGTCGGCGACGAGATCTTCCGCAACGTTCGGATGAAAGAAACGACGCTGACCCGTTGCTGGATCGCGCCACTCGGCGCCCAGGAAGGAAATGGCCCCGTACGTGTTGATAGTTTCTTCGGTCCCGGCTGCGTTGAACGCATAGGAGGCGCCGAGACTATCGATCCACCCTAATCCGTTCTTATTGAAGAACGACCCCCCGGCGTCAAGCGTGGTGTTCACGTTGCGCACGACGAGGTCGTGGTAGAGTCCGACCCAAACACTATCCCAGGGAGCGTCGCTGATGTTGATGATGTCGAAATTGAGTATCGCGAAGTATTCGGTGAACGGGAAGTTCCACGCGAAGGACCGCATTTCTACCGCCGCTCCAAGTTGACCCTGAACATCTGGCATCTCGATGAATGTGCCGGGAAGGACGGTCGCCGTGTCAACAAATGAAGTGAGAAAGTCCTGATGACTTGTAGCCAGCGCACTGAACGCGTCCTCCGTCGTCAGACTTGAACGCTCAACAATAGTGGATGCCTGTGCCAGCTCGTAACCAGTGCCGCCGGGTGTATATCCGGAGGATGCAGTAACGGCGCCGGTACGAACGGTAATGACCCCATCTGATCGAATCGCGCCTATCCAGAGACCCGCTTCAAAGAGATGCTCCACACCTGAGTCCAGCGGATACTCGAACGACGGCGGTCCGGTGGGATTGTTGCGAATCGCGGACTTTCCAACGAATCCCGCATTCGTGATCGTGACGCCGACATTACCGACGTCAATCACCGCCTCTTCAAAGGACTGCGCAGGCGATCGCAGCGGCATCAGCGTGAAGAGGCAGATCGCCAGCCAGACCGATCTCCATCTCTTCATGTGCGCTCTTCGGCCACTGTGTGTTTTCAAGACGTGCGTTGGGGTACGCCCCGAGAAAGGCGTGATGAATGCTGGTACGGATAATACAGAGGGCGGCACGGAAGATAAAGTGCATTCCCGGGGAATTGAGGGGCTCGGGGTTAACTGGAAAGGCGCTGGATTCCGCCCACAGCGTGCGCGAGGACAGGCCGCGCGGCAATGACAAATGTCGTCACCCCGTGCCTGACCCGGGGCCCATGCAAAGGCTGCGGGCTCCTTAGGCCCTCTGATTGCCGCCCTTCGCGGTCGCGAGGACAAGCTGCGCGGCAATGACGAATGTCGTCACCCCGGGCCTGACCCGGGGCCCATGGGTTGTTTGAGGGGTATGGTTTACCGCTTGCGCGGCAATGACAGGGAGAGGCGGCAATGACAAATGTCGTCACCCCGGGCCTGACCGGGGGCCCATGGATTGTTTGAGGGTATGGTTTGCCGCTTGCGCGGCAATGACAGGGAGAGGCGGCAATGACAGGGAGAGGCGGCAATGACGAATGTCGTCACCCCGGGCCTACGCCGCCGTCCCGGCTGCGCCCGTCCGATTGTCGAGGCGCTCCGACGGCTCCTCCTCATCCAGGGCCCCGAGTAGCCGCTCGATCTCGCCCAGCAGCGTTGCCTTCACAAACGGCTTTGAAAGGTAGCCGTCGAACCCTGCCTCCCGAAATCGCTGCTCATCGCCTGGCAGAGCATAGGCCGTAACCGCAATGATCGGGATCTTCTCGTACTCGGGAAGCTTGCGGAGTACCGCCATAACGTCGAGGCCCGACCATTCCTCGTCGCCAATGTTTATGTCGAGGAGCACGATGTCGAAGGTGCCCTCCCATGTGCTGTTGAAGACGGCGTCGGCCGACTCCACGATAGTCATGTCGAAGAAAGGTTCGAGGAAGAAGCGAATCAGCTCCCGCGTTTCGAGTGAATCATCGAGCACGAGCGCTCGACGGGTTGGCAACGTGGCCCGGTCGCGCGACCGCTTCGAAGCTGAAGGTTTTCTGTCGCCAGCTCTCTTGATTCCGGCCGGACGCGAAGACGTGCTGGCAATCTTGGGGAACCATACCGTGAACTTGGTGCCGACACCCTTCTCGCTCTCAACCGTGATGCGTCCGCCGTGCATTTCAACCATCTGGCGAGTGATCGTCAGACCGAGGCCACTGCCTTCGTGGGAACGTGCCTCCCCGGTGGATTCCTGCTTGAATTCGTCAAACAGATACGGAAGAAACTCCTGTCCGATGCCGATCCCCGTATCCTCGACAGTCATGTAGACTCTGGTGGCGTCTTCGTACACCTTGAGTTCTACATGGCCTCTGCTGGTGAACTTGATGGCGTTTCCGACCAAATTGTCGATGATTCGCTGCAGCGAGCCCTTATCGATCCGGGCGAGCGAGACCTCTTCGGGGCGCTCGAACCGCAGATCCAAGTCCTTTGCACTAGCCATCTCATTGAGAAGGCGGGATGCGAGCTCGACTTCCTCGGAGATGTCTATGTCTTCAAGATTGAGCTTGAGTTCTTTGGCCTGTATCCGTGACAACTCGAGGACTGAGTTCAACGTGGCGAGAAGCCGGTGACCGCCTTGCTCGATGCGCTCGGCAAACGCCCGGACACCATCGGGCACCATCTCGGTGAGAGCTTCGGCATATCCGATCATTATCGTCAGAGGGGTACGTATCTCGTGACTCATGTTCGCAAGGAAGGACGACTTGAGTCGCGACATCTCTTCGGCCTCGTTCTTGGCCTCGATCAGCGCCTCCTCTTGACGATGCCGTTCGATCGACGTTGAGATGATGTTCGCGACGGACTGCAGGAAGTTGATATCGTCTTCGGAGAAGTTGCGTCTTACCTGCGCGTGTGCTGCGAGGACTCCCCATGGGCCGTCTTTACCGTGGATCACCACGCTTGCGCCGCTCACAAGATTGTGTTCGCGCATCAGGGGTGCTCCCTTGAATCTCTGTTCGGTAGCGAGATCCATCAGCACCACCGGCCGGTTCACCGACAGCGTATATCCGGAGTGCGTATCGATATCTGCGCTCACCCACGCCTTGCCGATGACGCCTTCCGGCCAACCCTTGCCGGCACGAAGCAGCAGGGCATTCTTTTCGGGCAGAAGCTCACAGACGGAATTGTGAGAAACATCAAGAGTGTTCGCGACATGCTGTACGGCCTCATCCATGACCTGCTGCAAGCTGGGACTTGACAGGGCTAACTGCCCCAGTTCGGCTACGGCGGTATGCTGCATCGCCCGCATGCGAAGTTCGTTCTCGGCGGCGAGTCGATCGGTAATGTCTTGCGCCAGTCCGACATAGCCCGCAACCTCCTGATCGTCGTCATAGATAATCGAACCGGAGAAGGATGTCTTGATCGTGCGACCGTCCTTCGTCGTGAAGTTGCATTTCTCACCCACAAAGACGTGCGGTCCCTCGGGATGCTTGCCGGGGTTGACGGCCGCGAAAGGGGACGCGTGTATGATCTTCTGTATATGTTCTCCCTCAAGTTCGTTGCGCTCATAACCGAGCGTTTGACACGTCGCGTCGTTCACCCTGCTGATAACACCGGACAAGTCGGTTACGACAAGCATGTCGAGTATCGAGGCGATGATTTTGTCCGTGTACTCTCGCGACTTGATCAGTGCTTCGCGAGACCCCTTAAGTGATCGCGCCATTCGGTTTAGCGCGTTGGCAAGAGACTCGATTTCATCACCCGATCGAATGCGGAGCGGCTCCTTGAAACGGTCATCGGAAATGGCTTCGGTTGCCTCGGTGACCTCCATCAGGGGGTCAGTTATCCGCTTCGTCAAAATGTAGCAGAGGAGTAGAGCGAGAATACTCAGTATGGTCCCAACCCCGAAACTCAGATTCCGCGCAAACGCAATGTCGCTTCGGAGCTGTTCAAGTGAGTAGCCAACTCGGACGCCGCCAAGGAGGTCTTCGCCGGCGAGTATTGGTTCTGTTGCATCGAGCAGGTCGTCCTCGAACTGTAGAAGCGGTTCGTGAGCGGTAACGCTGCGCAGACTCGTCTTGTCCTTCAGAAGGATGCCGCGAAACTTGTTCTCGGGCGTGCCATCGGCGAGAATGTGACCCTCGCCGTTGTAGGCATAGACGTACAGTACCTCGGGTACCGCCTTGACCGCACTAAGATGCTCATCAAGATGATCTTGATTTAGCGACAGGATGTCTTCCCTCACCGTAGCGCGGATTACCTCTGCGAGGGCACGTGCCTTGCCGGCTTCTCGGTCCGTGATCGTCCGCTGCTGGTACTTGAAGTTGATCAGCGTGAGGGCGCCTGTGATCACGAAGAGCAGGGTACCGATGAAGAGCATGAATTTCCCACGCAGTCCACCCCAGGTCAAAGGCTGCACTTTTGGAAACATCGGTGGCTCTCCGGCGCGGATTCTGATGTGGCTGGCGGGAATTATGTCGGCGGCACAGGAATGGAACCAATAGCCGGGACGGACACTCAAAAAATCGACCGTGGCACATAGTCCTTAAGCCGACCAAAGGTGCGTGCATTCGGCATTTTCGAGAAGATCGTGTTAGTATCTTTCCTGACCTCGAAGGGATAGGGAATGCGCATGATCAAGGTTTCGATGAAGGGTGGCTCTGGGACTCTTGCCATTCTGCTGATTTGCACCGGCTGGATCGGGTGTCGTGGTGCGGAGGATGCGCCCGCCAGTCACTATCGGGAGCTTGAGCCATCCGATTCTTTGGGGACGGGGCGCTACTATCTGGGTCGGGAAATCGCTCGAATTAGGTCACACCGTGAGATAGCGTCGTGGCTGGACAGGCCGGAGAGAGAACTGGCGGAGTTCCCTGAGAGACTCGTCAAAGCGCTCGACTTGAAGCCGTCCGACGTCGTGGCGGACATCGGCGCCGGTACCGGCTTCTACACGTTTCGTATCGCAGACATGGTTCCCCATGGCCGGGTGCTGGCCGTTGATATTCAGCCCGAGATGCTGGTCGACCTTCGCGCGCGCGCCGAGGCTCAGGGATACGACAACGTAGAGGTAATTCAGGGGGAGGCGGACGACCCCAATCTTCCTGCGGCTTCCGTGGATCTGGTGTTGATAGTCGGATCCTACCACGAGTTCTCGTATCCATATGAGATGATGCGGCAAATCGAGGCTGCTCTCGTGCCTGGCGGCAGGGTAGCGCTTGCCGAGTACCGCGGCGAGGATGAAACACTTCCTCTCTCGACCCTGCACCGGCTCACGGAGGCACAAGCGCGGAAGGAAATGGAGTACGTGGGACTCGGCTGGACCAAGACGCTGGACATATTGCCACGGCAGCATCTCATGTTCTTCGAGAAGCCCTTCGGAACAGCCTCGAACGAAGGATAACCAGAGTGGCTGAGGGATAAGTTGCCTTCCGTCTGCCACCGGAAATTCCTGACTTTTGTTCGTCTCCTCTTCGCCGATACTGCAACTAATTCGTGATTCCGGCGCGCTGTCCTGTCCCACCAGACGCGATCTGCCTCGGCAGCACCGCCGAAAACCGCCAACCGTCCTTCAAGCCGGACTCCCATGCAGCAGGAAAGAGAACCTATAGCCGGTGCCACAGCGGCTCCGGACCGACGCAGCCGCGTCGACGAACTTCAAGCCCGAGTAGCAGATCTCGAGCGAATGCTCTCCGATTCGGAAAAGCTGGGGACGATGAAGTCGACCGTCCTGACTAACCTAAGTCACGAGATCCGTACCCCGCTTGCCGCCATCGTCGGCTTTGCGTCGATTCTCGAGGAAGAACTGTCCGAGCGCCACGGCAAGTTTCTGGGATTTATCGAGCGCAGCGGCAAGCGGCTCATGGACGCGCTCAATTCCATTCTCAACCTCTCGATGCTCGAGGAAGGCAGCTACAAGCTCCATCTCGATGAGGTCAATATTGTTCAGCAGATCGAGGAGGAGATAGGCGGCCTAAAGAGAGCTGCTGAGGAAAAAGGCATAGAGCTCAAGGTTCACTACGAAGCACAGGATCTCGTAGCTACAGTAGACCGCACCGCTATCGACCGGATCGTGCACAACCTTCTGGAGAATGCGATTCGGTTCACTGATAACGGATCCATCGAACTCGAAGTAACAACTGCCGGCTCGGCTCTGGAGATACGCGTCTCTGATACCGGCATCGGTATCCGGCCATCGTTTCAGGAGGTAATGTTCGACGCGTTCAGTCAGGAGGCGGACGTGGCTCGAAGCTATGACGGCGTCGGACTGGGCCTAACCATCACGAAGCGGCTGGTTGATTTGATGAACGGTCAAGTTGCCGTGCAATCGGAGCCCGGTCGAGGAAGCACATTCCTCGTCACAATACCCGGTGTCATCGACAATTCTGCCGCAGACACGTTCGCACAAGTCGTGCAGGCCGACCGCCGAACGAACAGTTCCGCTGTCACGACGTCCGATGAGCAGTCAGAGCCAGAGGAGAAGCCCCGCGTCCTCGCGGTTGAGGACAACCCGGACATGCTCATTCTTCTTCAACACCTTCTGAGCAGTCGCTGCGAAGTGTCGACGGCTTCGGACGGGACCACGGCATTGAATCTGTCCCGCGAAAACCAGTTTGATGCCGTGCTGATGGATATCAACCTTGGAGAGGACGAGACCGGTGTGGACGTGATGCTGAATATCCGCAAGCTTAGCGGCTACGAAACCACGCCGTTTATCGCCGTAACGGCTTACGCGCTGCCGGGCGACCGCGAGCGATTTCTTCAGGCCGGTTTTGACGGCTATATCGGAAAGCCGTTTACCAAGCAGCAACTATTCCGCATGATGGATCACGTCCTCTCGAAGGCAGCCTGACGTCCAGCGGTAGTCCTTGCTTGACCCGCAAACCGCGCGCGAGGCGGGCCGCCGCCAGGTACTGACTACCTCAGATGGATGGCTGCGACTTGCGGATACAGCCAGGGAGGACCGGCCACCATTGTTATCCCTTCCAAATGCGGCATCGCGAGGACGACGGGCCTTACGGCGCCTCCTAAATCGATGAGGGAACGAGGTACCCCCTGGCAAGGTCGCGGAAGGACTCCGTTTGTTCGTCGATCCAGTCATCACCCAGACCCAATTCGCCGGCAATCATTGCGGCTACCAAGGGTGTGACCTCAATGCTTGCTCTCGCGTCGAGAAGGAGTGCTCGGAGTCGTCTCGCAAGGACGTCGTCGACCGTTCGTGCCATCTCATTTCTGACGGCATGGATGATCTCGCCCCGCCGATACGGCAGCGATGGATGGAGGTACTCCTCGCCCCGCTTCACCTCACGGCAAATCTGAGCGACAAGGGGTGCATCGGCACCGTAGACACCATACTCCTTCTCCTCATCAGGATCCTCGACCCAGCCATGAATGCGCATCTCGCGCGTAACACAGGGTCGCTCCTCGAGCTGCGCCACGATAGAGGCCTGGTCGATCGTATCTTCGGCCATCTTTCTGTAGGTCGTCCACTTCCCACCGGTAATCGTTACCAATCCTGATCGGGATATGTGGACCGTGTGATCTCGCGAGATCTCGGATGTCTCTCCTTCGTCGGAACTGCCGACGAGCGGCCGCAGACCCGCAAAAGTGCTCAATACGTCTGAAGGTGATGGGTCCTTGGTCAGATAGCGAGCCGCGTGGTGCAGCACAAACTCCAGCTCCTCGCGGAACGGGCGTGGTTCGAGCGTCGGCTTGTCGACTGGCGTGTCCGTGGTTCCGATGACGATCCGATCGTGCCACGGAATGGCGAACAGCACCCGGCCGTCGTCCGTTTCGGGCACCATTATCGCCGAGTCGCCCGGCATGAAAGAACTGTCGACCACAATGTGAATCCCCTGACTCGCCTGAACCATAGGCTGAGCTTCGGGGTCGTCCATTGAGCGAATCGAATCGGTGAAGACCCCCGTTGCGTTGATTACCACGCGGGCGGATATCTCGTATTCAGCCTCGGACTCCAGGTCGACGGCGATGACTCCGCTCACCACGTCGGAAGAATGAGTCACGTCTGTCACCCGCGCGTAGTTAACGATGGTGGCACCAAGGTCTACAGCTGTCTGAGCAAGATTGATGGCAAGCCGCGCATCGTCAAACTGCCCGTCATAATAGACCACACCCCCACGCAGGCCTTCCGGCTCGATCGTCGGCAAACGCCGTAGCGTTTCGTCGCGACTTAGGTTGCGGGACGCACCAAAGCCCTCTCGCCCCGCCAGCAGATCGTACAGACGAAGCCCAATGCCGTAAAACGGCCCGTCCCACCAGTCGTAAACCGGGACCACAAACGGGAGGTCTCGGACCAGGTGGGGGGCATTCCGGAGGAGTCTTCCTCGCTCCTTGAGTGCCTCCAGAACCAGGGACACGTTGCCTTGACGCAGGTAACGAACTCCTCCGTGCGCGAGCTTGGTGCTTCGGCTTGAAGTACCCTTTGCGAAGTCGGACATCTCGAGCAACAAGGTCCCATAGCCGCGAGAGGCCGATTCCACAGCCACCCCCAGTCCTGTAGCTCCACCACCAACAATCAATACGTCCCAGGGAGTGTCTGACGACTCAACACGGGTGATCATCTCCTCTCTCTTCATGTCGGGCGGTTAGTCGTGTGGTGCAGTGTGTTGACATCGCCGTGGACGTCCTCGCAGTTGGCTCGATCCAGAATTTCTTCGTGCTCGAACTCGAGGGTGGAGTGCCTGATAGAGAATTCCTCGACCAGGCGATCCTTGATCCGGGCCTTGATGCGCTCCATCGCCTCCAGATCAACGCTCTCGATCACGACATGAGCCTCCAACGCAGCGGTGTTTTCGTCCATCAGCCATACGTGAACATGATGTGCTCCCTTTACGCCCGGCGTGTCTCGAATCACACCAATGACATCCTCGAGATTGACGCCCGGCGGCGTGCTGTTCATCAGAATCCGGGTCGTCGTCTTCAGCATCCCATAGCCGTGATAAATGATATATCCCGAGATGAGAATCGTCAGGATGGGGTCGATCCGTTGAAAACCTAACGTTATCACGATTACGGCGCCCGCAACGACAGCCACCGACGACACGGCGTCGGTTACGATATGCAGGTAAGCGGATCGGATGTTGAGGCTGTGGCGCGCGTCGCGTCGGAGCAGGAGTGCCGAAGCCACATTCACGAGGAGGCCCGCGACGGCCACGCCGAGCATCACACCGCCGCGAATGGGATTCGGGTCGATCAGTCTCTCGACTCCCTCCTTGGCCAGAAAGACTGCCACGACAAACAGCGTCACCAGATTGAAAAAGGCAGCCACTACCTCAAATCTGGCGTAGCCAAACGTGTGCTGGGGGTTGGCACCTCTTCTTGAAATAGTCTGCGCCACATAGCTGATTACTTGCGACGCCGTGTCCGTGAAGTTGTGGAGAGCATCGGACAGCAAGGCCAGGCTGCCGGAAACGATACCGCCTATGACTTCGGCGACGGTGATAGCGAGGTTGAGCGCGATAGATGCGGCAAGCCGGCGCCGATCCGGTCGGTCAGCTCCACCAATTGAATGCTGATGGTCATGCGCACCGTGCAAAATCAATCCAAAATGGTTAAACTTCCGCGCCAAGCCACCGACGATCGCCTTGG
>JAHHLP010000511.1 GCA_018679295.1 Rhodothermia bacterium | reverse complement strand
CGGCGTGCACGCGGCCTACGCCGATTGTCTTACCTCCGACAAAGCGCTGGTCGTAGACGGCCGTAAAACGGTCTCCAGGCTGCAGGTGATAGAAGTCGATCTGCCACGCAAAGATCTCTGCCAGTTCGAAGGCGAGGCCTAGGTCGATGTCTTCCTGTTGCAGCGTCTCGTACAGAGAACTCGTAATCTCGCCGGATGACGTCCGGCGCTCCACTACAATCGGCCGCTTCCAGACAGTCACGTCGCGGGTCGTCGACAGGTCGAAAACGACATACGTCGCACGGTCCGGTTCATAGACCATGGCCGCTAGCCTGTCGGGATCGTTCCGATCAACATACAGGCGGTATCTCAGGCCATAACGAAGAGACCGAACGTCGAATGTGTTTCGGGCGCTCTCCACCAATTCCGCCACCTCGAGTCCCGACGCACCGTGCCGCTGAAGGATGTCGGACAGGGTCTCGTTGCGCCGGACCCTCGCGGTGACCAAATCGTGGGTTCGCGTATTGAAACCGTAGGCGTCGTACGCCTCAAAGATGGGCGCCGGCTCAACGGCGGCATCCACTAGTGCATCGTCCGCTCTTGACTCAACGGCCGAGGGTACGAACCCGCCGGCTGCAAGCAACGCGGCGACGCTCCATGTATGAATCGTTCGGGTGAGGCTCACGGATGTGGTCGGATGGTCGAGCGGTCAGGTCTAAATATACGAAAGCCGCGAGATCGTCTACTCGCTCGCAAGCAATAATCAAACGGCAGTGGTATCCACTAAGTATCGACACACCGGACCGAAGGCTAAAAGCGGGTGTCTAGAGGCCCTTCCACTTTTCGTCACTGCTGCCGGACCTTGCGTTTGCGGCACGGGCGAGGACGAAAAGTAGATCGGCCAGTCGATTGAGATAGATGGCAACATTTTCATTTATAGACGCAGATTCGGCCAACTCGACTACCCGGCGCTCCGCCCGTCGGCACACCGTCCTCGAAAGATGCAGGGCTGATGCCAGGGCAGTTCCTGCCGGAAGAATGAAAGCCTTCAACGGCTGCAGTTCTGACTCCACCCGGTCAATCGCCATTTCGAGATCGTCGATCTCTCGGCGAGTGACGCGCGGTACCGATGCGTCGGATTCCTCCGGCGTCGCAAGATCCGAACCAATTCTGAACAATTCCTCCTGTATCGACGTGAGCAGGCCGTTCATGTGCTGGTTGTCTGATATGGCAGCGCGCGCTATTCCGATCGTTGCATTCAATTCGTCGACAGTACCGTAAGCCTCTATGCGCGGATGGTTCTTGCTGACTCTTCCCGCTCCGAAGAGGCCAGTAGTGCCAGAGTCGCCTGTGCGCGTATATATCTTCATGCTCTTAGTTGCTTGTCCATTCAGTTAATGACTGCACCGGGAATGCGACGGGTTCTCAAAGACTGCCGAAGAACCTGAGGTTGTCGACATCACCGTCGATATAGGTGACCTCCGCCTGAACCCGAAAAACGTCCTCGATGAGGTTGCGAGTAAGGACGTTGCCAGGGCTTCCAATATCAACGACGCGTCCCTCCTTGAGTATGATAAGATAATCTGCGTACCGGCACGCGAGACTGAGGTCGTGGATGGCGGATACGGCCGTCCCACCATCTTCCACAAATGATCGTACCCGATCCATGAACGAAAACTGGTGCTGGATGTCGAGATGCGACGTCGGTTCGTCGAGGAGAAGCAGCGACGGCTCCTGAGCGAGCGCCTGCGCAAGGAACACACGCTGCTGCTCGCCGCTGCTTAAGCTGTGGATAGAACGATGATCGAATCCCTGGAGGTCGACTGACGCCAGCGCAGCCGCGGCCGCCTGTCTGTCGGTTGCGTCGTATGGCTGGAGCCAACGCTTGCGAACGGATCGAGCCAACAAGACTAGATCAAGTACGCGGAAGTCGAAGGCAATCGATGATGCCGGCCGCACGAAAGCAACCTTCCTCGCAAAGGCAGGCTTGTTCCATTCGGCGACTTCACACTCATCGAAACGGATAGATCCTCTGTAGCCGATCAGCCCTCCAGCAGCACGGAGCAACGTCGTCTTTCCAGACCCGTTGGGACCGATCAGGCCAACGAAACTGCCCGGTGGGACCGAGAACCCTATGTCCTCGAGAACAGTTTTCCCATCGATCTCGACTGAGAGCGTCTCAGTGCTGAGTATGGAGGCCCCTGTGTGCACGTGACCAGCGGTTGAATTTGTTGGAACCAATCGTTTATCGCATCTTTCGGTCGTGAGAACCCCTGTCGATACCCACAACGTCTCACAATCCCACTGATAGAACCCTTGCGCTATACCGTATACACGCTCATCGCATTCGTCCTATTTGCCCTTGGGGCGTGCGATTCTACGAGCAGCCAGGAAGACTTCCTGAAGGATGCTACCTCACCGCCGTCAGGGTTTACTCAGACCGACGCGACGGGCCAGGTAATATCGGAAGATACGGACGATTGGCGCACGGCTCCGTTCTTTGTCGGCAAGGTAGTCGTGGATCCGGCTTTCCCCAATCCTGCGAACGCAGGGGGCACGGTTACGATACCCGTTCGGATTTTGCAGTTCGAAGATTTATCAGGCCGACTCGCGTTGCGCGTTGACGTGAGAGATCAGTTCGTGTTACTCGATGAGCTTCTCGACACGTCGTCGCCGGGGGCGCGCATCTTCCAGTTCAACACCGCCCAGATCAACGAAGCCGGTCTGCACCGGCTCTTCATTCTCGACGACTTCAACGAGATCGTATCGTACGGCGATCTCCTGATCGAATAGCTGCCAAATGCCATGCCCGGAAACCGCCCATCCCGGTTTCTAGCACTGCTGCTGATTGCAGGCGCGTGCTGTGGCTCTGTGTGGAATGCATACGGACAGGACGCCTTTGGAGAGTCGTCGTTTTTTGTCAACGCAGGAGATCGTCTGAACGACCCAAATCTCCTGGAAGGATGGGAGATGAGCCAATTCGTGGCCGGAGGCTTTGCCACCTCGTTTTACCACGGCGAGTTGCAGGTAGGCGCCCAACACATGTTTGGCCGGGCCCGTCCCGGGATCGAAACGGACGTCCGCCTCTTCTTTCTCCACGTTGGTTGGGGCCCGACCGTCAAACTGCCGCTGGGAGTCCAATGGTCGTCAGGCCTGGACGTGGGACAGGTCTTCATGCGCTTTCCACAAGAGACGATCTCGTTCAGGAAGTCGGAAGGAGAAGTGGCATATGGACTCCGAGCACGACTTAGCATTCCCCTGACGAGGGGCTTTGCTGCTGACGTCGGTGTTCGCTGGTTTCACATCTTTACATCTGACCCCATCGAAATAACGACTGCGTCCGCCGGGTTGCGGTACACGTTTGACTCGCCGGGATGGCTACGAGGTCTTCTCGAATGATGCGTTTGTTCATGTCGGCGGCGCGGTGCATGACTTTGGCGGGATTCGCCCTGCTTGGTGGGCTGGGGGCACCAGCAAGCGCCCAAACCTCACTCCCGAGACCAGGAGAGACGGTCATCACCCAGGAGATGATCAGGTCTCACGGTATCACGCGCCTTCACGACATCTTGTGGCTTGTGGATGGGGTTCGGCTTTCGACTATCGATGACTTCTCCTACACGGCAAGCATCAATGGTTTAGGCCGTTCGGACCAGAATCGTTGGAGAGTATTTGTTGACGGACTTCCGGAGGCTTTGGGCGACTGGGGCGTGCAGAACCTGGATTGGCTCACGATTCCACTCGACGAAATCGACAGCGTCAAGGTGGTCGCCTCTCCAGGCATGCTGGCCGGTCTTCCGGCACCGTGGGGCCGAATCGAGATCTGGACCCGAAAAGCGAGTGAAGGAGTAGGGGCGTCTGCCATGTTGATGGCGATCAACGAAACGGGTGATCCCGGACCTTTTCGCTACAGCCGCGAAGAGCTCCGACTGGCAAACATTGACAAGAGCGGGCCGGACGGAGCGGCTGCATTGTCATGGCACCGCGACGCGCTGACCATCCGAGCGTCGGCTACGATGATGCAGCACATTCCGTCAGATGTGGCAGCGTTCTCACGAAATCGGGCGGCCTTCGACACGCCAACAACGCCGGAATTGTTGCTGCGGTCGCTGGCCCTTTCGGTAAGCCACGAACAAGACGACAGAGGGCACGCTCTGTCCCTTCGAGCCCTCGACATGGATGACATGCTCTTTCTGAGTTCAGTGACCCGCGAGGTGCCCGTCGTCCAGCGGTACGCATCGGGGAGTTATCGCTTTCGCGCGGGCATCTCAAAACGTCGTTGGCTTTCGGTCCTGACGAATGTGAGCAGGTTGTCTGTCGAGAACCACGAACGAGCAACGAGGAGGCCCCTGAATTGGGACGCCTTGCGGTGGACCACCTCTGCACAACTCTCTCTCGGTAGAGACGTCGTCCTCGGTGCGTCGATGGTGGTCTCTCAGGTCGACTCGGACCAGTTGCAGACTGGCAGCAGGGGTGCGGTCCTTGCGTCGGTGACCACGAAAGTAAGCCGGTCGATGGGGGATTTCTCCGGTGCTCTGTCGACCGATGGTAAGCGTGTTGGATTTTTCGCATCCGTACGGCAAACCCATGCGCTTTCGGAGGCACACTCGCTGGGCCTCGTTGGTGCGGCTGCGCGACTGGTGAACGAAGAGATCGGGTCCGCGGAATATTGGACCATCCGTGGATTGAGGATTGATCGGGATACTCCGATCGAGGTTGAAGACGTGGCAAGGGAGGCGTGGCTGGTGTTTGCGCAGGCGGATTGGCGTTATTCCCTGAACAACTCGTGGCTTTCGGTCGGTGTGGGTC
>JAHHLP010000109.1 GCA_018679295.1 Rhodothermia bacterium | reverse complement strand
GCGGAGCCGCCGGCGGAATCGCCCTCCACGAGATACAACTCACATTCGTCGGGGTTTTTCGACGCGCAATCCGCCAGTTTGCCCGGTAGGCCTCCCGACGTGAAGGCGTTCTTCCTCTGAACCAGTTCGCGGGCCTTTCTCGCCGCGGACCGTGCCTGAGCGGCGAGCACGACTTTGTCGATGATTTGTCGGGACTCCTTGGGGTTGTCCTCGAGCCACTGGGACAGTTTCTCGTACACGATGGTCTCGACGGCACCCTGAACCTCGGAGTTGCCAAGCTTCGACTTGGTTTGGCCTTCAAACTGCGGTTCGGCAACCTTGACCGACAATACCGCGGTGATTCCTTCTCGGAAGTCGTCGCCGGCAAGCTCCACCTTCACGTTCTTCAAGAGATTGGAACGGTCAGCGTAGTTCTTGAGAGCTCGCGTCAGGGCGCGGCGAAATCCGGATACGTGCGTGCCGCCTTCGTGCGTGTTGATGTTATTCACGAAGGAAAGGACGTTCTCGGCGAAAACCTGGTTGTACCGCATGGCGGCCTCGACCGGCACGTCACCAGTTTCGTCGCCGATGTAGATGACCTCCGAATGGATAGCGGTCCGGGCTTCGTCCAGATAGTCGACGAACTCGACGATGCCGCCTTCGAAGTGATACTCCTCGCGAAGCAGATGATCTTCTTCTTCTTCGCGTTTGTCCTCGATGGAGATGAAGACGGTCTTGTTCAGATACGCCAGTTCGCGCAGCCGGTCCGCGAGCGTGTCAAACCGAAAGTCAGTTACCTGAAAGATCCCGGCATCGGGCCAGAACTGTACCTCCGTACCCGACGACTCGTCGTCCGTCATTTCGCGGATCTGCCGAACCGGATACACCGGAATCCCTTTGGCGTACTCCTGCTGCCATACCAAACCGTCCCGACGGACGGTCGCCACCAACCTCTCCGAGAGGGCGTTGACGCACGAGACACCGACACCGTGGAGTCCACCCGAAACCTTATAGGTATCCTTGTCGAACTTCCCTCCGGCGTGGAGCGTGGTCATCACAACCTCAAGGGCAGACCTGTTCTCGGACGGATGGAGGTCGACGGGAATGCCACGGCCGTTATCGGAGACCCGCACCGAGTTGTCCGCTTCAATGACAACCTCTATCTGATCGCAGTAGCCTGCCATCGCCTCGTCGATCGAGTTGTCCACGACTTCGTAAACGAGATGGTGGAGCCCCCGAACACCGACGTCCCCGATGTACATCGCGGGGCGTTTTCGGACAGCTTCGAGACCTTCGAGAATCTGGATATTCGAGGCCGCGTAGGCGGAAGCGGCCGCTTGCTTTTTGGGATCCATCACGAGTCGTTTTGGTCAGTGCACGGTGGGATGCCGTCGGGAAGCTGAAGTGCGTAAAAACCTACACTACAGACTGTGTAATCTACGAAAAAGCAGGCAGATTACCGCCTCCGGGGTACCGCCAGCAGTGGATAAATTCGCCCGGTGAAGGCGCTCAGCTACCCTGCTCCGAAAGCGCTGATCGAACGGAAATCAGCATGCTTCCCGTTCTCGCCATTGCGCCGCTCCATGTTTCCGACGACGGACCCCATAGAGGCGACGAGGCTCCCCATGAATCCGCAAAGGCTTCGGAATCAATGATAGCAATCCGAACAGACTCGACTAGCTCGGCAGTCACTTCCGGATACAAACTCATCAGAGTTTGGTGCAGGTGCCGTAAACGGGCGTTGCAGGCGTTGGCTGCCCGCAACAACTCGAAGAGGTGCATATCCGATACCAAGGTGTCCTCAGGCGCCTGAGCGAGTAACGCGAATAGCCTGATGCGAGCGCTCAGTTCGTCGATTTCACCTGTCAGCAAAAGGGCTTTCTGACGCAGCCGAATGGCCTGTTGGCTAGAGGTGACTTCCTCGTCTTTTCGCCTGCGACGGCCATCACCGAAATCCACGATGAAGTCTGCCGTGGCAAGAAGAGAAAGCGCGTTCAGACTCGCACGCCTCGAGCGTCCATCATCTCGATCATCTCGATCATCCGAACTCATGCGGCGCTACACCTCGAGATAGCGCATGAATTCCTGCACCCGGTGCCGAAACTCCTCGTCATCCTCTTCCTCGCTGAAGGACGCCACGATTCTGTACCCCTGGTGTTCAAGGACGTGCCTGACGCGGGCCGTATCGTTGGTATTCAGCTTGAGAGTAATGGACACCACTCCCCCAGTTTTGTCCGGGAATTCGGTTGCGATGGACAGCACTTGTACGTCCGCCTGCTCGATCGAATACACGAGTTTGGAGAGTGAATAGTCATTTGGCGAAACCTCCAGCGCAAGGATAGCCCCGATCTCGTGAGTAGCGAGCATGCGGGCAAACTGATCCATGATATCGTAGCGCTTGACGACACCCAAATATCTTCCGGATGGATCGAGAACCGGCAGCGTAGTCAGGTCGTGCTGGACGAGAATTTTCGCTACGTCGAAGACATGTTGATCCGTGGTTGCGGAGACCGGCTGAGACGCCACGAATTCCGACACCCGTGCATCCGGACCCTTTGCGTCGAGGAGCCGCTCTTCAGAGACAATTCCGACAACGGTACCATCGCTTTCAACCACTGGAAGGTGTCGAACCCTGAGTTCGAGCAGCAGCGACAGGGCAAACTCCACCGTGTCCGTTGGCGTCAACGGAGGCACAGAGTGACTAATGAGTTTGTCGATTGTCATCGGCGTATCGGGTGCGAGAGGCGGTTTGCCTCAATATTTTGGACCGTACTCCTGCGAAGGTCTACGAGCTAACCTGTGCAAGTGTCGTGCCCAACTTGCCTGCACCGTGAAATCGGGCGAACCGTTCGTCCAGAAACTCGGCCGTCGTAAACCACCTAAAAGCGAGCACTGGAATCACCGTCCGTCCGAACCATTCGGGCGGCGGGCATGTTCCGTCTACGCTGAAATCGCAATCTTCTCGAGGTCTGATTCCAGCCGCGAGTGATGACCGGGTGAAATGCGGAAGCGGATCTTCACGGCGGCAATCGCGGCGCCGTCGCCTTCGGTGCCGGCGAACAGATACTCCTCTTCCAGGACCTCTGCGACCTCGTGAATGCGGGAGATCGCGCGGCTGTGCGTCACCGGTATGTAGACGACGCGTTCTACGAAATCCTGCTCGACGATCCCCAGAAGCTTCTCTTTCAATGGTTCCAGTCCGATGCCTCGAAGACCTGACGCAAACGCAGATCCCGGGTACTCAGATCGTAGTGCTTTGATGAGCCCCTTCTCTGCAAGGGCATCGATCTTGTTGAACACCATCAATGTGGGTTTGTCAGCGACTCCCAGTTCGCGAAGCGTTTCATTGACCACGGTGATCTGGTCGCGGTATCCGGGGTGCGTAATGTCGACCACATGAATCAGGACGTCCGACTCGCGAACTTCGTCGAGCGTGCTTTTAAAGCTCTCAATGAGTTTATGCGGCAACTTCCGGATGAAGCCGACCGTGTCGGAAAGAAGAACTTGCTTGTTCGGCGCGAGCGTGGCCAAGCGAGTTGTCGAGTCCAGGGTGGCGAAGAGCCGATTCTCCGCCAGGACGGCTGTCTCGGCCAGGAGGTTCATTAGCGTCGACTTGCCGGCGTTGGTATAGCCTACGAGGGAAACCCTCGTGTATGCGTTGCGGCCTTTCCGCTGGGTTGTTCGCTGACGGTCGATCTTGTCGAGCCGCTCCTTGAGCGCTGCGATACGATGACCGATAAGACGGCGGTCAGTCTCGATCTGCGTTTCTCCCGGACCTTTCGTTCCAATGCCTCCTTTCTGCCGGGACAGGTGCGTCCACTGCCGTGTGAGGCGTGTTCGCAGGTAATCCAGTTGCGCAAGCTCTACCTGCGTCTTCGCAACTGCCGTTTTTGCGCGGCCGGCAAAGATGTCGAGAATCAACCCCGAGCGATCCAGGAGCTTGCACTCGAGTTGGCGCTCGAGATTACGAATCTGTACCGGTGCCAGGTCATCGTCAAAGATTACCAGGTCCGCGTCGCGCATCTTGACGAGACCTTTCAGTTCCTGGACCTTTCCCTTGCCGATGTAGGTGGCAGGATTGATGGTCGCGAGTGTCTGGACGACGCGGTCAGTGACGTCAGCGCCCGCCGTGTCCGCGAGAAGGCTTAGCTCGTCGAGGGAATCGTCTATTTCCCAAGAGGCGATCGACGGTAGGACGACGCCTACCAGTATTGCTGTCTCGCGCTTTTCGGTGCCGTTACTGTGCAAAGATTGGGACGGATGTGAATGTGTGCTCGGTTAAACTCGATTTCCATGCGTGTGTTGCATACGCCCGGTTACAAGTCTTCGAGCCGTTCATGGCTTTTCCGTTGCGTCCGCCGTATGCGGAATTTGCGCTCAAGAATGTCATCGACCGTATCCGCGAATTCCTCAACGTAGGGCCGAGGAACATGGATGTCGAAACGTCTTCGTGCGTTGTCGTCGTCCCGATATACAAACGTAAATCTGCAACCGCCTGCGCTGTTGCGTACGAAATAGTCTTCTACCTGCCCCCATGAGATGGAGCCTCGCTTGCTGGCGAGATTCTTAATCAAGCCGGACTCCGTGACGAGTACGGATGTAGCAAAGAACGAGGCTGCGCCCCAGAAAAGTGCTCCGACCAGATAGCCTAGCCACGCCACTGGCGACATCGCGAAGTTTCGAAAGATACCCGCCACAAACAGCACTGTGACGATTACGGCAAACACGAAAGGC
>JAHHLP010000596.1 GCA_018679295.1 Rhodothermia bacterium | reverse complement strand
CTGTTGTCGAATCGATGTTCAAGAAGACGACCAGGCTGAAGCCCGATCCGTTTTTCACGGATGCGATTTCGTCACGCATCTCCCTCGGTAATTTCGAGGACGATTTTGGGAAGCTGTCGGAATGCGACTGGGTTGTTGAAGCCGTTGTCGAGCGGATGGACATCAAGCGCGACATCGCGCGCCGAATCGCGGAGTCGGTTGGCCCCAACACGATTGTCTCCACCAATACGAGCGGTCTGCCCATTCACGAAATCGTGGCGGGCCTTCCGGATAACTTCCGGCAGCGCTTTCTCGGAACGCATTTCTTCAACCCGCCGAGATATCTGAAGCTGCTGGAAGTGGTGCCTACTGATGATACAGATGAAGCGGTGCTGGAGAGGATTGCGTGGTTTGGCCGGGTCCATCTCGGAAAGGGAATTGTCGTCGCGAAAGATCGTCCCTACTTCATCGGCAACCGGATCGGGATCTACGCGATGATGGCAGCGATACAGTGGTTCGAAGACGGGCGCATGACGATCGAGGAAATCGACGCGATAACGGGAGCACTTACGGGGCGACCGAAATCGGCGACCTTCCGCACGGCCGATGTCGTGGGCCTTGATGTCATGAGACATGTCATCGAGAACCTTCGCGCGGCGGTCCAGGACATCGATGAGAGCGCCGATGCATTCACGACTCCCGCTTCGCTTCAGGCTCTGGTTGACGCTGGTGCGTTGGGATCAAAAACCCGGGCGGGATACTATCGAAAAGATGGCAAGGAGATCAAATCCATCGATCCGGCCACCGGGCAATATCAATCGGCGCCAACCCCGAGAATAGATCTTGCATCGATCTGGAAAGCTGGCGGGCTCAAGGAACGCCTCAATGCACTGTACGATGACGACGGCTTGGCCGGGGATTTCTTCCGCACCACAACGCGTGATCTATTGGGCTACAGCGCCCGTCGCATTCCCGAGATTACCGAGAATCCGGCTGATGTCGATCGTGCGATCCGATGGGGTTTTGGGTGGGACCTCGGCCCCTTCGAGATCTGGGATGCACTGGGCGTGGAACGAGTTGCCGACGACCTTCGCGCTGACGGTATTCACTTGCCGGAGTGGGTCGGACGAATGCTGGACGGGGGAGCACAACGGTTTTACACAAAGGCCTCCGGCAATCGAGAGGTCTACGTGCCCGGTGAATCCGCCTATAGATCGGATCCGGATCCTTCGGACGAACTCTCGTTGCAACGCATCGCAAGCAACTCCTCATGTGTGATCTGGCAGAAGAGCGAAGGCGCTTTGCTAGACCTCGGTGACGGCGTTGCCCTCTACGAGTTTCGATCCAAGGCAAACGCCCTCGGAAAGGAAGTGATGGAGGGTTTGGAGGAAGCTATTGAAACCGTAGAGAATGACGATCGGCTGCGTGGACTGGTGATAGCCAACGATGGGAAGAACTTCTCCGTCGGAGCAAACCTGATGGAGGTGGCCACTGCGCTCAAGGCGGGCAAAGCGGACGAGTTGGAGCACTTCCTGTCGCGATTTCAGCAGGTCGTCCAGCGGGTTCGATATGCCGGCAAGCCGGTTGTACCTGCCATTCATCAAATGGCGCTTGGTGGAGGTTGTGAGATCGCGATGGCCTCACAGAACACTATCGTCTGTGCGGAAGCGTATCTCGGACTAGTCGAACTCGGCGTCGGGGTTATTCCGGCGGGGACGGGCACTACGCGGCTCGCGCAAGCCGCAGCCGATGCTGCCCCCAATGGTTATGTCAGCGAGATACAGGCTTCCGTAAACAAATTCTTCGAGACGGTCGCTGGGGCGAAGGTATCGAGGAGTGGCCCCGAATCGGTCGAGCTGGGGTATCTGCCTGCGTCAACGACCACAGTCATGAATACGGCTCGCCGCTTTCACGTGGCCAGGAACGTCGTGATCGAGCAGTCGGAGGCGGGATATCTGCCCCCGCCCCGTCGACGGTTCACGGTCCTTGGCAGGCCGGGAGCCGCTACTCTGGAGGCCGCTGCCTACAACTACCTGAGCGGTCGCTTCATCAGTGAGTACGATTTCTTCCTCGCGAGCCGGCTCGCGTTCGTCTTGACGGGTGGGGAGCTTACCGGCCCGCAGGAGGTGGACGAACAATATCTGATCGACCTCGAACGCAAAGTCTTTCTCGAGCTCTTGCAGCGTAAGGAGACGCAGGACCGCATCGAACACATGTTGAAGACGGGCAAGCCGCTTCGAAACTAATCTCACCAGGTGCCGGAGATGGAAATAAGGAATGCAGCATATATCGTCAGCTCGGTTCGAACGCCGGTAGGTAAGGCGCATCGAGGCGCCCTTCGCGACTTCCGTCCTGAAGAGCTTGGTGCGGCCGCGGTGCGTGAGGCGATCAGTAGAGTGCCGGGGCTGGAGCCCGAGTTGGTTGACGATGTGCTTATCGGATGCGCCATGCCCGAAGGTCCGCAGGGCATGAACATGGGGCGCATCATCGCGCAGCGCGCCGGACTTCCGGATGCGGTACCCGGCGCAACGATCAACCGGTTTTGCTCGTCAGGACTGCAGACGATTGTGATGGCCTCCCAATCCGTCGTGACGGGACAAGCCGATGTAGTTGTTGCCGGAGGAGCTGAGTCGATGAGCCTGGTGCCCATGAGCGGTTTCTATTTCTCGGCAGATCCGAAAGCGGTGGCAGCCGACCGAGACATATACGTGAGCATGGGCAACACTGCGGAGAACGTAGCAGAGAGATATGGGATCAGCAGGCAGGATCAGGACGCCTTTGCTTACCGATCTCACATGCGGGCCATTGATGCCATCGACGGCGGTCGTTTTGATGAGGAGATCGTTCCGATAGAAATCGATTATACACTGTACGACAGTGGACAAGTCACGAATGTTCAGAAAATACTTGAGGTTGATGAAGGTCCGCGCCGGGACACATCGCTCGAGGCGCTGGCGTCGCTGAGACCCGTCTTCCGGGCCGGTGGCACCGTGACCGCCGGCAATACGTCGCAGATGTCGGATGGGGCGGCCGCGAGCGTGGTGATGAGCGAGACCGCAATGCGTGACCTTGGCGTAGATCCGATGGCGAGAATCGTCGGGTTTGCAGTGGCGGGTGTCGCTCCCGAAGTCATGGGCATCGGTCCGATCGAGGCGGTGCGCAAAGTGCTGAATCAGACGGGCCTAAAGCAGGACGCCATTGGCCTGGTCGAGCTAAATGAGGCGTTCGCATCGCAGGCACTGGCCGTGATCCACGAACTCGACCTGGACGAGGATATCGTCAATGTAAACGGTGGCGCGATTGCACTTGGTCATCCGCTCGGATGCACTGGTGCAAAGCTGACCAGCTCACTCCTGCACGAAATGAAGAGGCGGGAGGTACGGTACGGCATCTGCACGATGTGCATCGGAGGCGGGATGGGTGCAGCAGCCATTATTGAGAATCTCATGAGGTGACGGTACGAACATACAGTCGGCCATTTATCGGAATGCAATAACACCGGGTGATAGAAAATGAACTTCCCATTCTACGATGCCTTTGCCGGCGTACCTGTTTGGGCCGGCATTGTCGGAGTGCTCATCGTTTTGTTCGTGCTCGGATATAGCGGGGCTCCACTTTGGATATGGGCGATCGCAGGTGCGGGCGCACTATATGGCTTCGGCGCGCCAATGTGGCTGTGGATCACGTTTGGTGTTCTTGCGGTGGTCTTCAATCTGCCGCCGCTGCGGAGATTGCTGAGTCTTGGCGTCATGAAGTTCATGAAGGCCATGCGATTCCTCCCGAAGATCTCCGAAACAGAGAAGGAGGCCATCGATGCCGGTACGGTTTGGGTCGAGGGAGAGCTCTTTTCAGGGAAGCCCAATTGGGATCGCCTGCTCTCACAGGGTTACGGCGATCTGACGGAAGAGGAGCAGGCTTTTCTTGACGGACCGTGCGAAGAAGTTTGCTCGATCACGGACGATTGGGAGGTCTTTCAGCGCAGGGATTTGCCGCCGGAGGTTTGGGAAGTTCTGGCGCGTCACCGGTTCTTTGGTCTCATCATACCGAAGGAGTATGGCGGGCACGGCTTTTCTGCCTCCGCCAACAGTGCCGTCGTCAAGAAGGTGAGTTCCGTAAATGCGGTACTCGGTATTACCGTGATGGTGCCGAACTCACTCGGACCGGCGGAGCTACTGATTCACTACGGCACCGACAAACAGAAGGACTACTACCTGCCGCGGCTAGCTCGGCACGAGGAGATCCCGGCGTTCGCGCTTACAGAGCCGATGGCAGGTTCAGATGCAGGAAATCTGGAATCCACCGGTATCGTCTTCAGGGGCGACGACGGCGAACTGTATCTCCGCCTGAATTGGAATAAGAGATACATCACGCTTGCGGCGATCTCGACGGTTCTCGGTCTTGCCTTCAAGCTAAAGGACCCTGAGAACCTTCTGGGCAAAGGAGAGGATCTGGGTATCACATGTGCGCTAGTTCCGTCTGACACACCGGGTGTTGTTCTCGGACGTCGCCATGATCCGCTTGGCAT
>JAHHLP010000212.1 GCA_018679295.1 Rhodothermia bacterium | reverse complement strand
GGATGGAGAGTCTCTCGTTCTGACGATCGACCTGATCCGTCAAACCATAGTCGAAGAAGAACTAGCGAGTGGCGTAGAAGAGTCCGGCTCGAACTGGGGCACGGCAATAGCCATGGATCCCAACACTGGTGCCGTACTGGCGATGGCGAACTTTCCCACCTATGATCCCAACAGGCCCGGGCGTTATCCCACCGAAGCCCGGCGGAATCATGCCATCACCGACCGGATCGAGCCGGGCTCAACCTTTAAACTGGTCTCCGCAGTTGCATCCCTCGAACAGGGGGTTGTGTCGCTGGATGACTCAATCGATACCGGAAACGGGTATCGCATCTTTGGCCGGAGAGAGCTCCGGGATACTCACGGTCACGGACGTATCTCCTTCCAGGAGGTCATCGCCGTCTCTAGCAATATCGGTATCGCGGAGGCCGTCAAAAAGCTGGACGGCGGTGACCTCTACCAGTATGCGCGTAACCTCGGTTTCGGTCAGCCGACGTGGATCGACCTGCCCGGAGAGGTAGGCGGTTCGCTCAAGAAGCCGTCTTCGTGGAGTGGTACAACCAAAACCTCTGTCAGCATTGGATACGAGGTGGACGTTACGCCTATCCAGTTGCTGACTGCGTACTGC
Source organism: Rhodothermia bacterium (assembly GCA_018679295.1). Lineage (GTDB taxonomy): Bacteria > Bacteroidota > Rhodothermia > Rhodothermales > JABDKH01 > JAHHLP01. The sequence continues at coordinate 20,165 of JAHHLP010000212.1, read as the reverse complement.
GCGTTGGCGAACGGCGGGCTCCTGGTACGCCCCTTCTTGCTGCAAGAGCGGCGCAACTATGCGGGCGAAACCGTTTGGGAGGCCCGTCAGGATTCTATCCGACGAGCCTTCAAGCGGAAGACCGCCCGCAAGCTTCTGCCCGCCTTCGAGCGAGTGGTCAATGACGGGACAGCGAAGTCAGCACAGATCAAAGGCGTACGCGTGGCTGGCAAGACGGGCACCGCATGGAAGGTGCATAGCGGTTCGTATTCGCGATCTAAGGCGAGGGCATCTTTCGTAGGGTTCTTCCCGGCGGACAACCCGCGTGTCGCGCTGATCGTGGTTCTCGATGAACCGGAAACAAGTATTTATGGCGGAGCCACTGCCGCACCCATCTTTCAGCGAATCGCGGATCGATGGATAAGCACCTTCCCCGACCTTGCTCGCGAACGGTCCATCGCCCTCGCAGAGGACGCCCAGAGTGCGACCACGGAAAGCGATTCGCCTGACGCCTCCCTTTCCAGCCTTCCTGACGTCAATGGCTTGCCAGCCGCTGTAGCCGCCTCGAGGATTCTCGCGCATGGCTACGCGGTGGATCCGCCCGACGCAGAGGATGCCGTTCTGGAAGTGGTCAGGCAGAGTCCGCGACCCGGCCGAGACGTACGTCGCGGTGCACAGATCCGCCTTGCGGTAGATCATGGCTCTACGGACGAAGCCACCGCCGCCAGGATGCCGAACCTCGAAGGTCTCAGTGCACGCCAGGCGACTTTTTGGTTGGCCAAGCTCGGCGTGCGTGCGCGGGTCGAAGGGCACGGCCGCGTGGTGAGTCAGTCACCGAAGGCAGGCAGCGATCTTCAAAAGAATGCAGTCATCAGATGCAAGTAGACGTCGCATACAAGCGTGACACTGCGACCGAACACCGGGACGGTGACGTGTCGGAGGCACGGAAACCCGGTGATGAGAGGGCTAATCACGCTTACGGATAGACTCCGGCGGCGGGGCCTGCTTGCCGAAGCTGACCCGTTTGACAAGGATGTTCAGATCGACCGGCTGGTGAATGACAGCCGGAAGGTTGGGCCGAACGCGATGTTCGTCGCCATAAAAGGCGATGAGGTGGACGGCCACCTGTTCATTGATAAGGCTGTTGAAAACGGAGCTATCGCCATCGTGTGCGAAACGGTGCCGGGCGTGTTGCGAAATCGCCACCCCGGCACCGTCTTCGCCACGGTTACTGATTCGCGGACCGCGTGGGCGGAGCTAAGTGCCGGGTTCTTCGATGACCCGGGAGAGGAGCTTACCCTGATCGGGACTACCGGTACAAACGGCAAAAGTACAACGGCATACCTGATCTACGAGGTGCTCGCTTCACTCGGTACGACATGCGGGCTCATCGGCACGATTTCCTACCGCGTAGGCGACCGCGAAACTCCTGCTACGCACACTACCCCGGATGCCTACGATCTTGCGCATCTTTTACGCGACATGCGCAGCGAGGGCTGTAGCGCATGCTCGATGGAGGTCTCGTCGCACGCGCTCGAGCAGAAACGAGTCGCGGCGCTAAGATTTCAGGTGGGCGTCTTCACAAATCTGACGCAGGACCACCTCGACTACCACGGCTCATTTGAGAACTATCTCGAATCCAAGAAACTCCTTTTCACGGGTCTCGGACCAGACGCAACTGCGGTGTACAACGCAGATGATCCCTCCGCCGAAAAGGTCGTCTCCGAGACCCGTGCCCATACACTGTCCTTCGGGCAGTCAGACGGTGCCGATGTACGCTTCGAAGTGTTGGACAAAGGGTTGGACGGACTCGTTTTGTGCCTTGACGGCGTGACGCGACAGTACCGCCTTGTTGGTTCGTTCAACGCATACAACATCAGCGCAGCGTACTGCGCAGCCAGGGCTCTCGATTTTCAGTCGGGGGACGTTATCGAGGCCCTGGCTGCCGCGCCGCCTGTCCCGGGAAGATTTGAACAACTACCGGTTCCAGGTGGCGGGCTCGTCATCGTCGACTACGCGCACACTCCTGACGCTCTTGCCAACGTATTGAGATCTGCACGCTCCATCGCTCCACCGAAAAGCCGGCTCATCTGCGTCTTCGGATGTGGCGGCGACCGTGATCCGGATAAGCGCTCCCGAATGGGCGCAATCGCTGAGTCGCTTGCCGACCAGGTAGTCGTCACCAGCGACAATCCCCGTTCGGAAGACCCGGTTAGGATCCTTGATGACATCCGGACTGGACTACGCGAACCCGACGACGCTCTGTGGATCGTGGACCGAGAACAGGCCATTGAGGCCGCGGCCGCTGCTGCCTCTCCGAACGACATCGTCGTAATCGCAGGCAAAGGCCACGAAACCTACCAGGTTGTCGACGGCGTGAAGATTCCTTTTGACGATCGTGTCGTAGCTCGCCGCGTGTTTGGCCTGACCGACCCCGGCTTTACGTCCTAGAACCCACCCGACATGCTCTACCACCTAATCGACTTCCTCGAGCGCCTGTATCAGCCTCCCGGCTTCCAGGTGATACAGTTTATCACCGTGCGCTCGGCGCTGGCAGCTATCACGGCGATGACGCTCTCCCTTTTTGTCGGCCGGCGCATCATCGAATGGCTGGCACGCCAGCAGCTCGGAGAACAGGTTCGCGAAGGCACCGCAGCGGGATTCATTGATCACGCGCATAAGCGTGGCACTCCGACTATGGGTGGCGTGATCATGCTCTTCTCTATCCTCACCGCCACGCTGCTCTGGGCCGACCTCACCGAGTTGTATGTCTGGGTCATCGTCATGGCAACCGCCTGGATGGGCGCGTTTGGATTTGCCGACGACTACATCAAGGTCGTCAAGCTGGACAAAAGCGGCCTGCCCGCCAGAATCAAACTGGCTGGACAGATCAGCCTCGGTCTTGCCGTTGGATGTGTTCTCTATTTCATGCCGCAGTTTCAGGAGTACAACACAATCACATCGCTACCCTTTGTGACGGACGGGCGCTTCAACTATGACTTCGTGAGCGCCCTCTTCGATGGCGGCGTCGACTTGGGCTGGGTGATCTACGTCCCGGTAAGCGTATTCATCATCACGGCTGTGTCCAATGCCGTCAACTTGACGGACGGACTCGACGGGCTCGCGGCAGGAACGACAGGAATCGTAGGACTGGGACTGGTCGTTCTGTGCTACATCTCCGGAAACCGAATCCTCTCTGACTTCCTAAACGAGCTGTACCTGCCCGGCGCCGGTGAGCTGACAATCTTTGCCGCTGCCCTTGCTGCCGCCTGTTTCGGCTTTCTGTGGTACAACGGCTATCCGGCGACCGTCTTTATGGGGGATACTGGCTCGCTTGCCCTTGGAGCAGCCGTCGGAACACTGACCCTCATGGTCAAGAAGGAGCTGCTGATCCCGCTTCTGTGCTCTGTGTTTTTCATGGAGACCATCTCGGTCATCATGCAGACGTCGTACTTCAAGTACACACGCCGTAAGTCGGGAGAGGGGAAGCGGATCTTCCGGATGGCACCGCTTCACCACCACTATGAAGTGCTCGGTTCGCACGAAGCGAAGATTGTTGTCCGGTTCTGGATCGTAACGGCGGTCTCGGTGATCGCGACACTTCTCACCCTGAGAATCCGCTAAACCGCAAGTGGACGTTTGCACGATCCGAACTGCGAACCAAAGCCGTACCGATCGAGCGCTGTGCACATGGGTCTTTCGATGACACGTATTGAAGACGAGATCAAGATCACAGACGCGCAGCAGGTAACCGTTCTCGGAGCGGGCAAAAGCGGTCGCGGGGCGGCAGCGCTGCTGGCGCGCATGGGCACCCGAGTGTTTGTGAGCGACGGCAGCGAAATGGACGAGGTTACGCGAACCCTGCTCCGCTCCCTGGACATTCCTTTCGAGGAAGGAGGTCACAGTCACAGGGTGTTGGAGGCCGATTGCATCGTGACCAGTCCCGGTATTCCGTCATCATCGAGTGTCATTCAGTCGGCCCTCGAGAGATCGGTCCCCGTGATTTCAGAAATCGAGCTGGCGTACGCGGTCTGTCGTGGCCCGATCATCGCCGTAACCGGTTCGAATGGGAAGACGACCACGACATCTCTTCTGGGACACGTGTTTGAGGTTGCCGGCCGACCCGCACACGTCGCCGGCAACATCGGCCGCGCATTCTCGGAGATCGCTGATTCGGTGAGGCCTGAAGAGTTCGTAATACTGGAGGTCTCAAGCTTCCAGCTCGACCATGTTCGTTCCTTTCGGCCAAAGGTCAGCGTATTGCTCAACATCACGCCTGACCACCTCGACCGCTACGGTCAGAATTTCGAGGCGTACGCCGCCAGCAAGTACAGAATTTTTGAGAACCAGAGAGAGGGCGACTTTGTGGTCTACAACGCAGACGATGCAATCGTAGCCACCGGCGTGTCCCGCATTCACCCTGAGCTCGGAGTGACCTCACTGGCCGTGTCTCTGGAAGCGCCCGTCGACAGGGGCGGATATCTGTCGGATGACCAACTCATCATGAACCCACTAGGAGCAGAGGAGCGCCTGATGCAAGTGAACGAAGTCGCCCTTCGGGGACGACACAACCTCTACAACTCGCTCGCAGCGGCGGTAGCGGCCCGAGCCACGGAGATAAGAAGTGAGCTTATTCGCGAGAGCCTCTCGACCTTCGAGGGCGTGCCTCATCGACTCGAGTTGGTGCGAGAGGTCGACGGCGTCAAGTACGTCAACGACTCGAAAGCGACCAACGTGAACTCCCTCTGGTATGCTCTCGAGAGTTTCCCAGAACCGGTTGTTCTGATTGCTGGAGGGCGGGATAAGGGCAACGAATACGATCCTGTGAAGGAACTCGTTCGAGAGAAGGTTGCGGTCCTGATTGCAATAGGCGAGAGTGCCGGGAAGGTGCATGAAGAGCTAGGCGACCTCGCAGGCGAGTCCATCAGCGCGAAGTCGCTCGAGGAGGCGCTCGAGTTCGCTCGATTGCTTGCGAAACCGGGAAGCGTAGTTCTCCTCAGTCCGGCGTGCGCCTCCTTCGACATGTTCGACGACTATGTCGATCGCGGCGACACCTTTAGGCGAATCGTTCAGGAGATGAATTGAGAGACCTCCGTGAGGTCAAGAAGAAGGCAAATGGGCAAACAACGACAATCAATCATCGGGCGGCACCTTGCTGCCATATACCCGGCTGACAAGTACCTCGTCTGGGTCGTGTTGGGACTGGCTGCTTTCGGCATCGTCGCCGTGTACAGTGCCATAGGCTTTCTGGCCGAGACGAAGTCGGGTGGAGATACGGAGCGTTTTCTGTTTCGGCACCTCGGCCGCGTGGGTATCGCGCTGCTCGCCATGGGCGTCGTGAGTCTGATCGATTACCGTCGGCTGGCCCGCTTTGCCAAGGCGGCGTTGATCCTTTCGCTCGGCTTGCTTGTGGCAGTGAAGGTGGTTGGCACGATGTCGGGCGGCGCGCGACGGTGGCTGGAGGTTGCCGGTTTTGGCTTCCAGCCGTCGGACCTGGCGAAGGTAGCGTTGGTGCTGTACGTGGCCGTCTTGCTGACGCAAAAGCAGGAGTACATCAAGGATTTTGGGCGAGCCTTCGTTCCGATTCTGACCTGGATCATGGTGACTGTCATGCTCATCGGAGTCGAAGACCTTTCGTCGGCTGCGATGGTGCTTGTGGCGGCCCTCACGATGTGCTTCGTCGCGCGTGCGAATACGTTTCACTTGACGTCCTTGGCCTTGCTGGGTGCGTTGTTGGCAACCATGCTGCTGCTGGCATCGCCTAACCGCGCGGCACGCCTCGAGTCATACCTCGGACTCAAGATTTTTCCGAATACCACGGAGGAGCAGGTGTTCGACGCGTCCGACGAGGGGTATCAGGCGGAGCAGGCCCGCATCGCATTTGCGATGGGCGGGCTCGCCGGTGTAGGTCCCGGAAAGAGCGTCCAGCGCGACTTCCTGCCGGCCCCCTACAACGACTTCATCTTTGCGATTATCGCTGAGGAATACGGCATCATCGGTGCACTGATACTCCTGAGTCTGTTTGTGGTCTTTCTCTTTCGCGGGCTCCTTCGCGTGGCCCGACATGCACCGGATCCGTTGGGACTGTTTGTGGCGGTGGGCCTGACCAGCATGCTTGCGCTGTATGGGTTTGTTCACGCCGGCGTCGCAGCCGGGCTCCTGCCGGTTACAGGGCTGCCGATGCCGTTTGTCTCCTATGGAGGGACGTCGATGCTCGCAGGCGGCGTCATGGTAGGCATTCTACTCAATATCTCCAGGCAATTAGAAAGGCCCGCGGTAGAATGACTACGAGTCGCAGCGATCGCCCAAGAATACTTTTTGCGGCCGGCGGCACGGGGGGTCATGTCTACCCTGCCATCGCCGTAGCTGACGAGGTGCGTTCGATGACGCCGGAGGCTGCCATCATCTTTGCAGGCACCCGAGAACGACTGGAGTGGAGAGTGGTACCCGCTTCCGGCTATGAGATCTCGCCGATCTCTGCGGCGGGACTCCAACGAAAGCTCACTGCCCGCAACCTGGCGATGCCGTTCAAGGTTGGCCGAGGGTTTGTGCAGAGCGTCTCTCTCGTGCGGGCATTCGACCCGGACGTGGTGGTGGGCACCGGTGGCTACGTGACGGGACCGGTCGTCGCGGCGGGGTCGCTCCTCGGCCGCAAGACCCTGATTCAGGAGCAGAACGCATACCCCGGCATCACAAACCGGCTGCTTGGCAAGCGAGTGGATGAGGTTCATGTGGCGTTCCCGGAGGCTGTCGACTATTTCCCGGACGACCGGTGCGTCGTTTCCGGCAATCCGACGCGTTCAGATCTCGTTGGTGCGAGTCGCGAAGAAGCGCGAAGCCACTTCGGCATCCCGGATGAGGCGCGTGTCCTTTTCGCGTTTGGTGGATCGCTCGGAAGTCAGGCGATGAACGAGATCCTGATGCGGCTGTGGCCGAGTCTGACCGGGAAAGGCACATTGCTACTTTGGCAGACGGGCCCACGATACTTTGACCGCGTCCGTCAGGCCGTCGGTGACCATGCCGACGTGCGGCTGTTGGAGTACGTAGAACGGATGGATCTCGCCTACGCCGCTGCCGACCTGGCTCTGTGCCGATCGGGAGCGATCACATGCAGCGAGCTGTTAGTTACCGGAACGCCTGCCATCCTCGTTCCCTCGCCGAATGTGGCCGAGGATCATCAAACGAAGAACGCAGTCGGTCTGGCCCGTTCCGAGGCGGCAATAGTGATCGCCGAACGCGACCTCGAAGCGCGACTCGTCGCTGCGGTCGCCGAGCTACTGCCGGACAAGCAACGGCTCTCTGAGATGGCGCGGAACGCTCGTTCCGCCGCTCATCCTGATGCTGCATCGCGGCTTGCCCAGGCCGTACTCCGCCTCGCGCGCCAAAGAATTCAGAAGCAGGCAGGGGGGGCATGACGGAGACCCGAAGACAGCCGTCCCTCGGACGTACACGGCATGTGCACATGGTCGGGATCGGCGGCATTGGCATGAGCTCGATAGCGGAGGTGCTGCTGAGCAGGGGCTACCACGTTTCCGGTTCGGATCTCGTCACGAGCGAGACGACCGAACACCTGGTCGATCTCGGTGCGCAGATCAGAAAAGGTCATGCCGCCGAGAATATTTCCGACGTCGACGTGGTCGTCTACTCGTCGGCGGTCGACCCGGTGTCAAACCCCGAAACTCTGGAGGCGGAGAGACGACGCATTCCAATCATCAAGCGCGCCGACATGCTCGGCGAGTTGATGCGGATGCAGTTCGGAGTCGCCATTGCAGGCACACACGGCAAGACGACCACGACTTCGATGGCCGGCACCGTCGTGGCAAGCGGCGGATTCGATCCCACCGTAATCGTCGGGGGGAAAGTTGCCGTGTTCGGATCCAACGCGGTTGTTGGAAAAGGCGACATCATCGTGATCGAAGCAGACGAGTACGACCGAACATTCCTTCGTCTCACACCTTCGATCGCCGTCATCACGTCCATCGACGCCGAGCACCTCGACATCTACTCCGGTCTCGATGACCTGAAGGACTCGTTCGTACAGTTTGCAAACAGCATCCCGTTTTTTGGCGCCGCAGTAGTCTGTCTCGACGACCCTAACGTGCAGTCGATCGTCGGACGGCTCGACCGAAGGGTGGTCACCTACGGCTTGTCACGTCAGGCAGCGGTAAGGGCAGACAACGTTGTTCGCAACGGTTTGGCCACCTCGTTCGACGTCATTGTGGATGACTCCAACCCGACACCGGTCGAGATTCAGCTGCCCGGTATTCACAACGTCCGAAACGCACTTGCCGCCTTTGCGGTCGGACTTGAGTTGGACATCCCGGCGAACGACATCATGTCGGCCTTGAACCGGTTTTTGGGAGTGCGAAGGCGGTTCGAAGTATTGTCAACGGCAAACGACGTGATGGTCATTGACGACTACGCGCATCATCCGGTTGAGGTAGAGGCGACGCTTGCCGCAGCAACCCAGGCTTGGCCCAAGCGCCGCTTGATCGCGGTCTTCCAACCGCATCTCTACTCGCGAACCGTTGATTTCAAAGACGAATTCGCAAAGGCGTTTCGGGATGCGGACATCCTCATAATCACTGATGTGTACGGTGCCCGCGAACAGCCCATCGAAGGGGTTGACGGATCGGTACTGGCAGATCTGGCCCGGCAATACGGACACTCGGATGTTCGATACGTGCCGTCAGTTCACGATTTGCCGCAGACCGTGAAGCGAATCGTGTCACCGGGTGATGCAGCGATCTTTATGGGTGCCGGAGATATCTGGCGCGCAACCAGGAAGCTCGCGGACGAACTAGACAATACAGTAAAGCCATAAAGACAGACATGCAGGTTCCGAAAATCCCTCGTGATGAGGAAGCGGCAGCGTCCGGTCGAAGGTGGACGTATCGGGGGATCATTGCTGCGATCATTTTCGGCACGCTCGCAGTGATCGGCTGGCAGTGGCGCTCGGACGTTGCCATCACCCGTATTGAAGTGCGCCATTCTTGCGATGCGAGTTGGTTCTCCTCCTCCCCCGGCTGCCTCGCAATTGCAGCCGACAGCGCGAATATTGCTTCGCTTGTGGGAATAGAGCCGGGTGGACCTCTCTACGACGTAGACCCCGCCGTAGTCGTTGATCGCGTCGTGCAGCATCCATGGGTTGAATCGGCCTTCGTCAACAGAACGCCGGGCGGCAAGCTCATCGTGAACGTTACCCCGAGGGAGCCGACGCTGTTGGCGGTCGAGGATGGTAGGCCCACATGGTTCATCGACCAACACGGCTACCGAATGCCCTTCGTCGCCGGCGTTGCCTACGATGTGCCGCTCATATACGGATATGATGAGAAACTGCCACCGAACGAGCCCACGCGCAATGCGCACGTCAGACGTCTGGCGGAGATCGCGGACCGGCTTGATCCGGAGATTGATGCATTGATCTCTGAGGTAGAGATCGGTTCCGGCGACGACCTGATCGTCCATACGACTCCCGTCGGATCAAGACCGTCGATTAAGGTGGTTGTCAAGTCAGATGACCTTGAAAACCAGCTTGTCAAGCTTCGCGCATACTGGGATCAGGTATTGCTGGCAGATGCCACGACCAACATTGAACAGATTGACCTCCGTTTCGACAGCCGAATCATCACAAAATGACAATACACCAGACCGCATAAACCTGCGTTGCGCGAGAAGCGCCCCGCTCATGATGCACAAAACATACCGGCTATGAACGACAACATTGTGGTAGGGCTTGACATAGGCACGACGAAGGTCTGTGCCGTAGTCGCGGCCGTCGATGACCTTGACAGGATCAACATTCTCGGATTTGGCCGTGCCGAGTCGGACGGACTGAATCGCGGCGTGGTCGTGAACATCGATCGGACGGTGGCTGCGGTACGTGAGGCTGTGAGTGAGGCCGAACGAGGTGCCGGCGTTCAGGTTAAGAGTGTGGTCGTTGGGATCGCGGGGGATCACGTTCAGAGCTTCCAGAGCCGCGGGGTGATTACGATCTCGAACCGCGACAACGAAGTCACGCCGCGCGATGTGCAGCGACTGCTCGCCGACACAATGCACGTTGCGATGCCCGCCGACCGTGAGATCCTTCACGTGATCCCGCAGGACTTTATCGTCGATGGGCAGGACGGCGTTGCCGACCCGGTCGGGATGAGTGGCGTGCGGCTTGAGGCCAATGTCCACATCATCACAGGGTTGGTATCGGCCGCAAAGAACATCTATCGCTGCATCGAGAAGGCCGGCTTCGAAGTGGCCGACATTGTGCTGGAGCCCCTCGCATCATCCTTTGCCGTCCTGCATCCCGATGAGAAGGAGGTCGGAGTGGCGCTTATCGACATCGGTGGTGGCACGACGGACATCGCGGTTTTCGAGGATAACACCATTCGCCATACCGCCGTGATCGCCGTCGCAGGCAACAACGTCACGGACGATATTCGCAAGGGTCTAGGCGTGATGCGCGATCAGGCCGAGTACCTGAAGTGCAACTATGGAGCTGCGGTCGCTGAGGTCATCAAGGAAGATGAGACGGTCACGATCCCCGGCATAGGGGGGCGAAACGAGAAGACGATTAGCCGCGGCGTGCTCGCTCAGATCGTGCAGCCGAGAATGGAAGAGATACTGGAAATCGCGGCCATCGAAATCAAGCGCAGTGGCTACGGGCGTCACCTGTCGTCGGGAGTCGTCTTGACCGGTGGCGGCTCGATGGTGCCCGGTACCGCAGAGCTGGCCTCGGAGGTCTTGAACGTCGACGCACGGGTGGGCTTGCCCATGGGGCTCGCTGGTGGTCTCGTTGAGGAGGTCAGCGACCCAAAATATGCGACGGCCGTCGGGCTCGTCTTGTTCGCACTCAGACCGGAGCTGCGAGGAGGCGCCTCGATGTCGTCGGAAATGACGGTGCCTGTCGGCCACGACGGAGTGCCGGGAGACAAGCTCGTGAACAAGATCGCGCAGCGAATGAAAGCGTGGTTTGATGAGCTTTAGAACGAGGACAACGGAAGACTAGCCGACAGGTCAATCGGCATTCAGATAGACATCCCTTGGGGATTACAAGAAACTGGAGGAGAAAATGGAAAACCTATTCAGCCCTCGCTTCAAGTTCGATGAAGCATCGAGCGGCGAGGCAAAGATTTGCGTGGTTGGCGTCGGAGGTGGTGGCGGCAACGCCGTAAATAACATGGTGGACAGGGGCATTCAGGGTGTTGAGTTTATTGCGATCAACACGGATGCGCAGGCACTGAACGTCAATAAGGCCCCAACCAAGATTCAAGTCGGCCGGGGAGTTACCAAGGGTCTCGGCGCAGGCGCACGACCATCGATGGGAGCCGAAGCTGTTCAGGAAAACTTCGAGCAGATTGAGCAGGCGCTCGAGGGCTTCGACATGGTCTTCATTACTGCCGGCATGGGAGGTGGGACCGGCACTGGTGGAGCTCCCGTTGTCGCTGCGATAACCAAGAGCCTGGGAATTCTCAGCGTATCCATCATCACGAAGCCCTTTGAGTGCGAGGGCCGGCGACGCACGAAGACGGCGCTTGAGGGAATAGATCGTCTTCGCGAGCATGTAGATACGCTGATTGTCATCCCGAATGAGCGCCTTCTGGATATCGCTGAGGATAACACCAGTCTGGTTGAAGCATTTACGAAGGCCGATGAGGTTCTTTACAATGCAACGCGCGGTATATCCGACCTCATTACCGTTCACGGTCTCATCAACCTGGACTTTGCCGATGTCAAGACCACGATGCAGAATGGCGGTACCGCCCTTATGGGAGCCGCCACTGCAACAGGCGAGAACCGTGCAGAAGTCGCTGCGATCGAGGCTATTTCGAGTCCGCTTCTGGACGGTTTGTCGATCGCAGGCGCTCGCAACGTGCTCGTCAACATTACGGCCGGGAAATCGCTGGGTATCCGGGAAGCGACCGAGGCAACCAGCATCGTTCAGCGCGAAGCCGGCGATGACGTGGAAGTGATCTTCGGAACCGTGATCGACGACAGTCTCAAGGATGAGCTGCGGGTTACCGTAATCGCAACCGGATTCGACGGACTGGATCGGGAGGAGAAAAAGAAGCCGGTTCGATCATCCCTGCAAAAGGACAGCTCGGTCTATCAGTACAAGGGTGAGGAGAACCTGAAGCAGCTGGACGTTCCCGCCTACGTTCGTCGTAACGTCACACCGATTTCGACCGAGCGAGGCGATGTGGAGCAGACACCAGAGGGCTCCGCGCGACCGAACGTTCGGAGACTCAACTCCGATGACGTACGTGACAGAGCGGAGACCATCCTCAATGAGGACCGCGAAACGCCCGCTTTTCTTAGGAGGATGATGGACTGACCACCCTTCATCCTCGACAAGCCCCAACGGGACGAATCAACCGGCTGTCAGAGCGGGTCCCTCCAGTTCCGCTAAGCCAGTGATTGGCCTCAGTCGGTATTCGACCATCAAGGTCGCTGCCCTCCGATTCGTTCCGGCCCAGGCCGCGCTCTCCCACCGGCGCGGCCTTTCTTTTTCAAAACGGTGAACCGGCAGTGCAACGGAAATTGGGCCCACAGAGAAGTAACTTCAAGACTCCAATCAGGGAGCCCGATTTCACCATGCGACCGCCAACCGCCACCGCGCGCTTAGCTCTTTTCTTCTCGTTGCTCGCGTTTTGCGGAACTCTAAGTCACGCGCAGCAGACGAGAATCGGCGTCACGTGGTCAATCCCCGACGACGAGGCAGCGGCAATATCCGATCTGTTTGCGATGTGGGATGCGGGCATCACGGTCGTGAGGACGGCACCGGTGACCAACACGTCGCTGTTGGTTGCCGCCGACTCACTTGGCATTGAATTCTTTCAAGACCTCGAGGTTGGACCTCTGCCATCATCGGCACTTGTTGACTCGACAGACTACGCGCTCGAGGCCCTGCGCAACCAGTTCTCGACCGCCGAGCGTTTTCGATCCGCGCGTTTTATCGGTTTGGCGAGGCTGTCGGATACCAGCGACCCACAGGCCTGTGCCTACTTCCGCAAACTCGCCGAAGAAATAGAAAGATCTGACGTCGAGCTCTTCACGTACTACACGACACCGTTTCTCGAGGCCGACCGGTGTGGTGAAATCGTGGACGGCATCCTGCTTGAGGCCCGTGATATTTCGCAATCAAGACTCGATGCGATTCTTGCAGCTGCACAAGGTTCCATGACACGGATTCTTGGGCTGGCTTCGCTTGGAACGTGGGTCGACCTCGAGCTGGACAAGACAGGAACCTTGAATGCGCACTCGCCGGAGTGGCAGGCCCGGTTCCTGGAGGATCGTCTGACACAGGTTCGAGAACAGCGAGGGGGGTCCGCACTTTCGTTGGTAATCGTGCACCGCTGGCGTGATCCCCAAGCTATCGACGACACGTTTCGCGATTTGACACAGCGCCGCTATGGTTTGTTGAACGGATCGGGGGGCCCGCGACCGTCATACGACGTAGTCCGAGGGTTTGCGACCGGCCGCCAAACTGTCTTTGCACGCGAGTCGGGTAACACCGTGGAGGCGCCCTGGACGTGGATGACGATAGCGGGGTGGCTGGCACTGGCGTTGCTGGGTATGGTCTACGCCTCATCACCACAGATGCGTAACACCATACCTCGCTACTTTCGAGCGCACGGGTTCTATCGTGAAGCGGTTGCGAGCGGACGCGAATCCATGCCCGCAGAGACCGTGGCAACATTGGCCTGCGTTTCGATTGCTGTTGGCATGCTCGCGACGGTGTTCGTCCATGAAATATCCAGTCGCCCGGTATTCGTCGTGGTCAGCTCATGGCTAAATCCGGAGGTGCGGGATTTCGTCGGAGCCTTACTGGATCAGCCGTGGACGATGGTTGCCGTTTTCGCAAGTGTGTACTCCCTGGCGGCCGTCATCTGGACTTCAGTGATGTCGTTGATCTCGCGCGCCGGCCGGGTACTCCTACCTGCTCAGGTACTCATACTCATCGTTTGGTCGCAGTGGCCGCTGCTCGTGTTTCTCGTCGTGTCTCCGGCAATTGCCGGTCTCGGGCCTGATCTGCGACTTCAGGTGGTCGCACTCATGGTGGTCCTTGCACTCTTGATTGGTGTCGTATCGACAGTCCGGACGACGCTTGACTTCGTCAGTATATCGAAGCCGGCAGTTCCGTGGTTGGTGACAGGGCTGGTACTTCACCCTCTTCTGATCGCGATTCTCCTGGCAGCGGTCTTCGGGTTCGGCGAGTATCGGGGATACGTAGAGTATACCCTGCACCTTCTCGCTCGAGGCTAACTGGCGACGCCGCAGAAGTTACTGCATTGCGGCCAGGGAGCGCTCCGCATGAGCAAGCATCTCCGGGGTGTCAACATCCTGCCAGAAGCCGTCCGCGATGTCGACGGCAGTCATTACGCCGTGCCTCGCGAGCGACGCAATCCCGTCAGAGAGAGACGCATCTCCTTTTTCGACACGGACCTCGTCGAGCGCGTCGAATAGCCCATCTGTGCAGACAAAGACCCCAGTGTCGATGCAGTCGAACTCCGTGAGGGTCTTTCCGATAGCGACGATTCGATCTCCGTTGGTGCTGACCTTCGTGGCGTCGTCCATGTCGAAGATTGTACTGATCTTCCGGTCAACGAGAAGTGATGCCCCGTCAGCTGGTGGCTGGTGGTCACGCGCGATCTTCATGACGTCGTCGCTCACGACGTGGTCTGCCATTACCAGCACAAACTCGCCATTGACGTAGGGCCTCGCCGCAAGGACCGAAAGCCCGTTGCTCTTGTCGAAGTTTGGATTGTAGACGAATCGGAGACTTAACGGTCCCGAATAGACTCCACGGATCTCTTCCTCCAGATGTCCCGCTCGGAAGCCCAATACAATGACGACCGTATCGCATCCGGCGTGCAGGAGGCTGTCGAGTGTTCGCTGGATCAGGGGCTTGCCGCCGACTTGCGTAAGAGGCTTCAGGCTATCGGTTCGTCCCTCTGCCAATCGGGATCCAAACCCTGCCGCCAGAACCACGCCGGTTCGCTCCTTGGACTGCGCCGTCATACGACCTCGGCGTTCTCGCTGAGGTCGTAGTTTTCGGCAAGGTGAGTAAGCGGCTCCTCCCCTCCAAGTACGCGCAACGTGTTCTTCAGGCGAAAGTGCTGAATAAAAAGGTCATGCTCTTGTACATGCCCCATCTGCACATGAGGACTCTTGAAATAGAAGGATAGCCATTCCTGAATACCCTTCTGGCCGGCGCGGCCCGCAAGGTCAAGGAATAGCGCCAGATCAAGGACAATGGGTGCTGCGAGAATGGAATCGCGGCAGAGGAAGTTGACCTTGATTTGCATCGGATATCCGAGCCATCCGAAGATGTCAATGTTGTCCCATCCTTCCTTCTCGTCGCCACGCGGTGGGTAGTAGTTGATCTTGACCACGTGGCAAAGATCCTTGTAAAGATCCGGGTAGATCTCCGGCTGGAGTATGGTATCCAGGACACCGGACTTGGTGACCTCTTTCGCTTTGAAGCTGTCGGCGTCATCGAGCACCTCTCCATCGCGGTTGCCGAGGATGTTGGTGGAGTACCAGCCGCGGATTCCGATCATTCGCGACTTCATCCCGGGCGCGAGGATCGTCTTCATCAAAGTCTGACCTGTCTTGAAGTCTTTACCCGCAATCGGGACTCCTCGCTCCACGGCAAGCTCCTCCAGCGCAGTGCAATCTGCAGATAGGTTTGGCGCGCCGTTGGCGTATGGCACTCCTTCCATGATCGCCGCATATGCGTACAGCTGCGAGGGAGAAATCGCAGGGTCATTCTCGACGAGACCCTTCTCGAACGCCTCGATCGACTCGTGGCACGCAGCCGGCCTCAGATATATCTCGGTAGATCCGCACCAAATCATCACGGCACGGGATGCCCCCGTTTCTTCGAGTCGCTTGCGTATGTCGTCGCGCAACGCTTCAGCCAGTTCCTTCTTGTTCGCTGCCTTCTTTACGTTGGGGCCGTCGAGCCGCTTGACATATTGTCTGTCGAAGGCTGCGGCCATCGGCTTAACCGTGTGCAGAAAGTCCTTCAACGGGTCGAGCGTAGAAGATTGAAGGACCTTCGCCCTTTCCGCGGCCTCGTAGGCATCATCGGGAAATACATCCCATCCACCGAACTCCAGATCCTCCAGAGGTGGCAGGTCGAGAAAGTCCCGGATGAGCGGACTGCGATTCTCGGACCGTGCGCCAAGCCGTATGGTCTGCATCTGAGAAAGCGAGCCAAAGGGCAGGGCATGCCCCTTACGGACGGCCTCTACTCCCGCGATAAAGGTGGTTGCCACCGCTCCCATACCGGGTGTCAGTACGAGTAGTTTGCCTTTGTGAGGCGAGAGGTGCGGATTACTGGACATGCGAAAGGTCGACTGGTTTGCGATGAACGGACGTAAATGATAGGTTAAACTCCGCTAATTCACTATGAATTGAGCCTTCCTGATCCTAACTGCGTATTCGACCCGGAAAGCTTCGGAGCTTGTTTTTTTGAGGCCTCTTATATGACCTGGTCGGCATTTGGTGCCATAGTCTGTCATCCGGGATTCCGGAACAGCACCGTGAAGGATCCCGTTCACGTGCGTCGTTTCCGCTAGTAGTGATGAGTGACTCAATCTCACTTCCCCTGGTTAGTTGCCTGCTTGTGACCGCAGATCGTCCAGATCTGTGTCGCAGAGCACTGCTCTCGTTTCAAAAGCAGACCTATGCAAACCGGGAGCTAATCGTCCTCGACAACGGCGAGAAGCCCATGCAGTACCTGCTGGATGACCTGGATGACGGTGCTGTTCGATACATCCGCGTCGAGCCGACTCCTTCAACTGTCATCGGCGGATTACGGAATGTGGCTCTGGAGGCAGCGACAGGCGAGTATGTGGTTCCACAATGGGACGATGACGACTGGTCACACCCGGAGCGCCTCAGCACACAGATCGATGCGCTAGGCGACGAATTCGATGCTTGCGTACTTGCCGGTACGCTGATGCACGTCGACAGGGAAGAGTACTTCGACCGCCCGTTCATCGGTCTGCTCGCAAACGGTGTTCCGCCAACCATTGTACATCGAAACGTGCCCGGCATCCGGTATCCGGAGCTTCGACGCACCAGCGACTCGGTATATCTCGACGTGTGGCGGGAAAGGCGTGTTAACGTCTTGCCGAAGGAATTCTCGCATCTTTACGTCCGCTACTTCCACGGAGGCAATCTCTGGGAGCAGGAACACTTTCTTAGGCGCATGCGCAACACGATCCCCGACGCAGTAAAGTACGCGTGGTACAAGTACATCCGAAACGACCTCTTTTCGCATCCAAGATTCAAGCTGGACGACAAAGCGCGAGAGGCTTTTCAGCTGTACCTGGACCATTCCTTTTCGCTGGGTTTATTCTCGGCCGACCGGCAGCACCGTGAGGCGTCCGTTCGATAGCCACGACGCTGTTCAAACCGGCCGAACTGTGGATCGATCGGCAGGCGGGGTCGATGGTCGTGGCTCACAGGTGTTTGCGCGAGCCGCAGCGACCGAGCCCGGCAAGGTGGTGCAGCATTCTAGCCACGCATGGCCCTTTAGAAACGAGAGTATTGGTGAGGGCTTGAGCGTGCTTACCTATCTTGATTTGGCGAAAATATCTGTGGGCTGGCCGAGATGAAGCTGCTATTTAAACATGAGGATACGCGGGCGGTCGCTCTCCTCGTGATTGTGTTCGTAGTCGTGACCGCGTTGGCCGCGTGGATCGTTCCCGATGCCTCCTTGCATGTCGCTATTGGCTACGCGATTACCGTGATCGTGATGATGCAACTCAACCTCTACCGGCGTTCCCGACTCGACGCGGAGTCAGATCGGATCCACCAGCAGGATCTTCTTTGGCTGTATTCTGAGGGTGACTTTGATGCTCCGCTGCCGCCGATGACGGGTTGGTCTGCCGAACCGGGTCTCGTTGCGTTGCTTCAGAGCCTCGTCCTGCGCGATAAGCCAGTCAACGTGGTCGAATTGGGTAGCGGTGTTTCGACGATCGTGATAGGCTATGCCCTCCGGAAGGTGGGACGCGGGAGTATTACTTCCCTGGACCACGATGAGGTTTACGCAAACAGAACCACACGTGAGATCGAACACCACGGCCTGCAGAGAATAGCGACGGTTCAACACAAGCCTCTCATGACTGTCCGGGTTGGCGATGAGGAGTGGAGGTGGTATGGGGACGCACGTTCCACGGTATCACAGCCGATCGACATGCTCGTGGTAGACGGCCCACCCTTTGCTACCGGAAAGATGGCGCGATATCCGGCCGTTCCCATTTTTCTCGACCTGCTGACGGAGGACGCGGTAGTCGTCTTGCATGACCTGTATCGTGCAGATGAACAGCGCATCGTCGAAAGATGGATGGCGGCGTTCCCGGAATTCAAGGTCTTTTACATAGAGACTCCCAAGCGGGCCGCGGTTCTGCGACGTAACATCTCGGCCGTGAAGGAAGCCGAGGTAACCCCGGCACGTGCCTGACCTTCTCATCTGATTATCCGAGCGCTGCCACGCAGCAATCGACCGCACCATGACGCTATCACGAGCCAGAATCCGGGAACTGCTTCAGTCAAAGCCCGGCAGGCTCGCCGTCAAGACCATACGCGTCGTTTTTGTGGTAGGCGTTCTGGCGCTCCTCTTCTTCCAGCTATCGTCGATTGGCTGGGAGGAAACGTGGAAAGCCCTTCCTACGACTCCGTGGTTCTACGTCACGCTCCTGGCGATATACGTGCAGCTGCCGATCGTCGAGATGTTCATCTATCGCGGGCTGTGGAAGGAGCGTCCCGCAGGTTTGTTGGGAGTGCTCTTTCGAAAACGCGTGTTGAACGCCGACGTTGTTGGGTATTCGGGTGAGATCTACCTGTACATGTGGTCCCGAGAGAGGGTTGGCGTGGGAGAGTCGATGTTGCTTCACAGCGTCAAGGATAACGCTGTGGCCTCGTCGATTGCATCTACGTCGATGGCGGTTCTACTGCTGGCCGTGTTCCTGTACACCGATCAGATTGCCTTTCTGGAACTGATCGGAAACCCGCGTCCCGTCTATTTGCTTGGTGGACTCGCCGTACTTGCAGTCGTCTTTCTCGTTATCTATCGGTTTCGACGTACGCTGTTCGGAATGCCTGCCAAGGTTGTCGGTTACCTGATCGTCACACATTCCGTCCGGCTTTCGGTCGTCCATGTGCTTCAGGTATTGCAGTGGTGGGTCGTGTGGCCCGAGGCTCCGCTGAAGGTCTGGGCGACGATGCTGGTGATCGCCACGATTACGAATCGGCTGCCCCTGTTACCGGCGAAGGATCTTATTGGAGTAAGCGCCATCCTGGGAACGGTGGGCATGCTCAACATCCCGGAGCCCGTCGTTGCAGGAATGCTTCTTTCGAGGAGCGTGATAGACAAGATTCTGAATCTCATCGTTTTCGGCGCCTCGTATCTAACGGACGAGCCCGTTAAGAAGCGCGGTGGCGAGCACGAAACCCTGCGTTCGTCGACGCCTCATCCCGAGACGGAACCGAAGACGGTAGTGCGATGACCCGCGGGGGAACGGCCGGCACTGTGCTTTGGTAACAATTGGCTTATTTTGGCAGCTGTGATCGCGATCGCGTCACGCCACAGAACCAGTTCGAATGAGTAGCGAGGGATTTCTGCACGACGAACCTGACGATCCGACGGGATCGCGTTCTGGCGACGCTTTTCGCGTACGCGACGCCCTGCGCGCTCGCGATCGGAGCGGTGTCTCGGAGGGCTACGTCTTTCACAGCTATGGTGATGAAAAGCATGCACGTCACGCGGCCGTCTCCGCGCTGACTGTCCGCAGATTTGACTCCGAGCGTCCGATTGCTATCTACTGTCCTCGGCATCATCGCGCGCTCCTTGAGGAAAGCGGAGCGCAGCACCTCTTCGACCTGATCAAGGATCTGCCGGAAGAGAACCGCTCCATCACCGGCTTTAAGCTGTACCTCGACCGCTTCCTTCCCTTCGAACGGAATTTGTTACTCGATGCGGACATGATCTGGTGTCGAGACCCAAAACCTCTCTGGGAGCAGTTGTCGGCGTATTCATTTACTGCTACCGGGCTTGACCGTGCGGACTTTTTCTTTGGAGGCCCCAAAGGCCTCGGAGTGGTCTTCGATATTATTGCCGATCGCCGCCGACGCACAATGCGACGATTCGGGTTGACCTGGCTTCCGCGGGTGCAGGC
>JAHHLP010000377.1 GCA_018679295.1 Rhodothermia bacterium | reverse complement strand
TCATGGTGGCGACACCGACGGGGACCACGCGGGCGACGGCGCCGTCGGCAACCCCCCGGACATAAACGGAGCCTCCAAGCGGCTAGCCTCTTCCGGAACGCCACTTCGACCCGCGCAGCCGCAGGGTGTACCCGAGGCCGGGCCGCTCATGATAGGCCGGGGCCGAATGGCGGAGCAGATGGTCCAGGTGACCTACAATGCCCAGCACAAAATTCCGTGGCACTGGCCAGTTCCTGCCTATCTCGTGACCAAAGGGATTGCTGCAGGCATCTTCCTGCTGCTCGCGATCGGATACGGACTTGGCCTAATCGCATTTGACGCAGCGTCTTTTGTAGGTGGCGGGCTGCTTTCGGTCCTATTCACGCTGGTCACGACGGGGCTTCTCGTCTACGATCTGGAGCGCCCGGAGCGATTTCTCCGCATAGTATTCAGGCCTCAATGGAGAAGCTGGCTTGTGCGCGGTGCTTTCCTGCTGATCGGCTTCTCGACCGTCGTCGGGGCGTGGTGGATACTGGAGGCTGGCGCACTTCTGGAATTCTGGTCCAACGATGTGACGACAGCGCTGCGACTGCCGCTGTTATGGATCGGTGCACCATTGGCACTCGGTACGGCAGTATACACGGCCTTTCTGTTTGGTCAGGCAGAGGGCCGTGATCTGTGGCAAAGCACTTTGCTGCCGGCACACCTGATCGTCCAGGCATTGATGGCAGGGTCCGCGGTCATGCTCCTTCTCGATGCGGCTCTCGCACTGCCGGCGGACGTCGTCGGCCTGTCAGCAGCCGTCTTTTTTGGAACCGTCGTGTTCGATCTGATCATGGTTGTCGCGGGTGAGTTCGGAATGCCACACGCATCCGAGGCGGCAGCACGAGCGGCGCATGAAATCAGCCATGGTCGATACCGTCGGATGTATCGATTCGGGGTTCTGTTGGTCGGACACGCACTACCGCTGCTGCTCTGGGCAATCGGCGGCCCGATCGCAACGGCCGTTGCTGCTGTGGCCGCGGTGATAGGTCTCTACCTTTACGAGTACGCTTTCGTGATGGCACCACAGGAAGTACCAAACAGCTGAGGCGATGGGATCGAAGGACAATAGAGTAGAACGGCTGCTGGCTTCCCTTCTGAGAAGTCCCTACCGCCGTCCGCTGCAGACGACCGAAGACGAAGAATTCGGCCTGCCAAGGTTCTCGGAAACCGAGCTTGTGCCCGAGCCGGTGGACCTGACAACCGTTGAGCACCCCGACGGCCGCATGAGTCAGTATCCGCCGCCTGACCGCTGGGACGATTGGGTCGAATGGGACGGCCGTCAGTGGCCGCGCAAAGTGGCTCGCCGATACATGCTCGTCCCAACGGTATGCTTCAACTGCGAGAGTGCCTGTGGCCTGCTTGCCTACATGGATCGTGAGACTCTCGACATCAAGAAGTTTGAGGGGAATCCGGCCCATCCGGGAAGTCGCGGCCGGAATTGCGCGAAGGGGCCGGCCACCCTGAATCAGATTTATGATCCGGAGCGCATTCTGTATCCGCTGAAGCGTGTGGGCGAAAGAGGCGAGGGTAAATGGAAGCGCGTCTCGTGGGACGAAGCGCTTGAAGACATCGCCGCCAAGATGCGCGAGAGCCGCCAGCGTCGCCGGGACGGCATCATGTACCATGTCGGTCGTCCTGGTGAAGACGGGTATACAAATCGCTGCATTCAGGCCTGGGGAGTCGATGGGCACAACAGTCACACCAACATTTGCTCGGCCGGTGCTCGAGCCGGTTATGCGTTCTGGACCGGCAGCGACCGACCGAGTCCGGACCACGCCTCGGCCCGCGTCATTCTGCTTATATCAAGTCACCTGGAAACCGGGCATTATTTCAATCCGCACGCTCAGCGGATCATGGAGGGGATGGAGCGAGGTGCGAAACTGATCACCATGGACCCTCGCCTGAGCAACACGGCCAGCAAAAGCGACGTATGGCTGCCCACTTGGCCGGGCTCCGAAACCTTCGTTCTGCTGGCGATTGCCAACCATCTCATACAAAATGACCTCTATGACAAGCCCTTCGTTCGGCGTTGGGTGAACTGGCGGGAGTCGCTGGACCACTTCAGACGAAACAACAAACTCGCTCCCGGTTTCGAGGTCGGCGGCGATGACTTTGAGGCCTTTGATCGACTCCTCAAACACCTGTATGCGGAGTTCACGTTCGAACGCGCCGCCCAGGAATCCCAGGTCCCCGTCGACCGAATTCAAAAGACGGCAGAGTACATCGCGGATTGCGACGGGCGACTAGCGACACACACGTGGCGCAGCGCGTCAATCGGAAATCTGGGCGGATGGCAGGTCTCGCGCTGCCTCTACTTCCTGAACGTATTGACTGGCAGTGTCGGTACGAGAGGCGGCACGGCGATGAACGACTGGAATAAGTTCGTCCCGAAGCCGTTCGATTCGCCCCCGGCGTTTGATGCGTGGAACGAACTCCACCTTCCGGTCGAGTGGCCCCTTGCATTCTACGAGATGAGTTTCCTGCTTCCGCATTTCCTTGAGGAAGGCCGCGGCGACATCGACGTCTATTTCACGCGCGTCTACAACCCGATGTGGATCAACCCCGACGGGTTCATGTGGTTGAAGGCGCTCAAGGACGAGCAGAAGATGAAGCTGCACGTAGCCTTGACGCCCACGTGGAACGAGTCCGCGTGGTTTGCCGACTACGTTCTTCCCATGGGGCACTCTGGGGAGCGCCACGACCTGATGAGTCAGGAGACCCATTCCGGCCAATGGATCGCGTTTCGTCAGCCGGTACGGCGCGTTGCGCTCGAAAGGCTCGGCAAGAAGGTGGACTTCACGTACGAAGCGAATCCCGGAGAGGTGTGGGAAGAGAACGAATTCTGGATCCAGTTGTCGGCTCGCATGGACCCGGACGGCAGCCTTGGAATACGGCAGCATTTCGAAAGCCCGTATCGATCCGGCGAGATAATCACCGTCGACGAGTACTATCGCTGGATATTTGAGAATAGCGTGCCCGGATTGCCGGAGAAGGCGGCTGAGGAAGGCCTCGAGCCGCTCGCCTACATGCGGAAGTACGGAGCCTTCGAGATAACAGCAGAAAATTTTCAGCCTTATGAAAAGACCGTCAGCGACTGGGACCACGAAGATGCTTCGGGCCGACTTGAGACGGACGGTAGTATTGTAGGTGTGATCGCCGAAGACGACCCGCGAGTCGGTTTCAAGACCCCGAGCCGCAAACTCGAATTCGTTAGCCCGACTCTCCACGAATGGGGGTGGACCGAATTGGAATACGTGGTGCCTTGGACGTTGAAAAGCCACGTTCATCCCGACGAGATCGATCGAGCGGCGGGAGAGATGCTTCTCCTCCCGACCTTCCGCCTGCCAACCCTGATACATACGCGCAGCGCAAACGCAAAGTGGCTATATGAGCTGAGCCATAACAACCCGGTATGGATGCATCCCGACGACGCCGAAAGACTCGACGTCGACACCGGAGATCTGGTCCGCGTCGAAACGGAGATCGGCTACTTCGTAGACAAGGCATGGGTTACTGAAGGCATCAAGCCGGGAGTGATCGCGATGAGCCACCACCTGGGTCGTTGGCGCCTCCGCGAGGACTCCGGTGTGAACCGCGGAGCATCGAATCTGGTCGATCTGGAGGAACGAGAAGACGGCTTGTACGGACTCCGGGTGGTTCAGGGCGCAGCGGCTTGGGAATCGTTCGATCCGGATACGAGCCGAATCTGGTGGAAGGATGTAGGGGTCCATCAGAACCTGACGCACGGCGTTCACCCCGACCCCATCAGCGGGGCCCATTGCTGGCTTCAGAAGGCAACCAATGTCCGCAAGGCCGATGTCGGTGACCGACACGGCGACGTGTACGTTGACACGGCGAAGTCGATGGAGGTGTATCGCCGATGGGTGTCTCTGGCGCGACCGGCGACGGAGTATAGCCCAGACGGCACACGTCGGCCGTACTGGCTGAAGCGTCCGCTAAAACCGGTCCGAAAAGCGTATGCGCTCCCGACAAAATGACGGTACCATGCCCGGGCTTGTTCTGGGCATCAACGGAAGCGACACAAGCCGCCCGACTGATGGATGAAACGCGAGATCACCTGATTGGACGCGTGCTCGCGTATCGACTGTTTGGTGATTTCTTTCGCCATGGCCTGACCACGGAGCTCCGGTCGAGGCTTGACGTAGTCGATGATCTCCAGAAGGTTCTTCCATCATCCGTCGATTCAGACGAATGGGGCGCACGACACTACGAAGTTCTCGGCATGAACGTCGTCCCGCAAGCTGGATGGTACCTGGACAAGACAGGAATGCTCGGTGGCATCTCCAGCGGTCCTGAGCATCTTCAATCACTGCTCATGGGGAATGGTACTTCGTCGGAATCGGCTGATCACATCTCCAACGAGCTCGCCGTAGTCGAGCACCTGCTGAGGTTCGAAATCGACGGCGACGACACGACGCCGGAGCAGCGTCGGTTGCTCGATGATCACCTTCTCTGGTGGCTCTTCCCATTCTGTTTTGCGATCGGACGCTTTGGCGACGATTTCTATGGTGAGGTCGCCGCACTTCTGGTAGACGTAGTGATCGACCATCGGGCGGATCTGGGGACTGGACT
Source organism: Rhodothermia bacterium (assembly GCA_018679295.1). GTDB lineage: Bacteria > Bacteroidota > Rhodothermia > Rhodothermales > JABDKH01 > JAHHLP01. The sequence continues at coordinate 1,171 of JAHHLP010000377.1, read as the reverse complement.
TCCAAGTGAAGTCCCAATGGCCGGGCAGGCAGATGTGCTCGCAGATGGAAAGGCAGGAATCAAGGAGATCGCGCAGCACTTGACGGTGGTCTCGCAATCAGGCATCGTGCTGACGCGCCGCCGCATTGAGGACATGGCGAGAAGCGCTGAGGTGCCTCGAGGGTTCGGTGATCGTGCGCAAATGCTATCGAACCTTCTTCGATCGGCTGGCCAGTACGATCGCGTCGAACAGACTCTCGCCTCGATAGCCGATGAATGCAAGACCTGGAAGGGGCTGTATCAGGGAGTCCGCCGCTTAAACGTCAATGCGCTCGATCAGATTGCTGCCGAATGGACCGACAGGATCGACAACACGCTTGCGATGATTGATCGGATTTCCGGCGAGCTAGGGTCGCTGAAGTAGTAAGGACACCGAGTAAACGACGCTCTACTCGCCCGCGTCAGTCGGTCGGCTGCCTTCGACCCCGGCGTCTTGCTTCTCTGGCACGGTATCCAGGTAGTCGCCCGCCCGATCCCAGGATCGTAGGATGCTGATGACGGCGCGGTGCGGGCTGAGGAAGAAGTGCTCGTCTCCCAACATCTCCTCAAGACCGCAGCGGCTCATGACGTCACGTACGCGTCCTTTCACACCTCCGAAATAGAGCTCCAGCCCTCGTTCCTGAAGCGTTCTTGTCACCGTCGCAAGCACGGTCGCCGCAGTAGTGTCAAGATCGTTGATACTACTGGCATCGATCACGACGGCACGTATGGCGTGATCTTCAGGAGCGCTTTCCTCCAGGATGAGGTCCTGTAGAAACTCCGCATTCGCGAATGAGAACGATGCATCGACCCGCAGAATCAGGATCTCTTCGAACACCTCCGCACCCGGGTTCCGCCGGACATCGCGGAACGAGCGTGTACCCGGTAGGTGACCCAGCACTGCTACGTTCGGCCGGCTGATTCGATACATGATGGCCGTCACTGAAGCGGCGATCCCGATCAATACGCCTTCCTCAATTCCGATGACGAGCGTGGCGAGAAAAGTCAAGATTGCAATTCCACCATCGATCTTCTTGGCCTTCAGCAGAAACGCAAGTTCCTTGTAGTCGATCATGCCGAATGCGGCAACCATAATGATCGAAGCAAAGATGGGAATCGGAAGGAAGTAGAAGAGAGGAGTCAGGAAAAGTAG
>JAHHLP010000395.1 GCA_018679295.1 Rhodothermia bacterium | reverse complement strand
GTTATGGCGTCGTTGAATTCAACCTTGAGCAAGACGGCCGCGACGTGCAACTGGCGCCCGGCAGGCGTGCGTCCGTCGAGATTCCGATCTACACTGGCGGTACGCAGGTCGGCAATGAGATTGCACTGTGGTCGGTAGACGAAGACACGGGCGAGTGGACGCAGGAGGGAATGGGAGTTGTGGTTGCGTCGGCCGCGTCACCTACCGGATTGGCGTTGCGTGCTGAAGTCAGTCATTTCTCGTGGTGGAACTGCGACGACTTCTTCGACCCCGACGTAAGAAATCCGGGCGTCTGCTACAAGCGTGAGTGTGATACAGGCAATTGCTTCGACGTACCCGTGGGATGCTGGGCCGGCGGGAGGCGGAAGCCTCTTCAGAAGACAGGCGACAGGATGCAAACCGCCCCCGTCTTCGAGGTACGAACCTATATCGATCCGGCTGGAACCCGGCTTCTATTTCCGCCAGGCAGAGAAAGCGAAGTCGTTGCGACTGCCTTGGGTGGACTGTTTGCAGCAACGGTCAATGTCGTCGGTGTTGCCGGCAATGAAAGTCCGCTCGACATCATCCTTGAACCCACAGATCTGCAGGCCGACACCATTCGAATCGCATATGGAGACACGCTGTCCCAATCATACGCAGCCAATGACGACTTGAAAGTCTACGGATTCTTCGTCGGCGAGACGGATGGATTCGAACTCAGGATCACATCCGAAGGTTTTGCAGGAAACCTGACCCTGGATGGAAACGCAAACCTCGTTGAGCGGCCGCTCTCTGCCTCGAGGACCGTCACGTTTCAGGGAAATGGCATCGGAGACCAGACTTACTTCCTGCTGGTCGACGGGTCAGCCGGGACACCGGGTGATTTCACCATCTCACTGAGGAGAAGCGGTACGTTCGAGTGGATCGAATTCGACGAAAACGGAGAGGTATACGTAGAGGGCGAGATCGGTCCCGATGAGGTACTGCTGTTTGCTTTCCGGGGAGAGGCTGGCGACGGCGTGTATGCAGAGATCGTCGAATCCGCGGGGAGCGTACCTGCGCTGGACATGGAGGTCAATCTCAGACGTTGGTCGATCAGTCCCCTCGATAACTGCTGCGTCTCGTCTTCGATCGGGTCAAACACCGACCGTCTGGAGGAGACGAACGGCGAGTACGCAATCGAACTGGAAGACCGGCGCAACAACGGCGGTCCGTTTGCACTGAGGGTCTTTAAGGTCGAGCACTCGACGGAGATCATCGTTGATGATGACCTTGCCTGTGTAGGTGCCGATACAAGGAGCTTTCATGCAGCGATTGCCGCCGCCGATCCCGAGGCGCTCGTCAGTGTTTGCCCGGGCGAGTATCGGTCGCTTGCAAAGAGCGCCACCGTGTTCTCGGATGGCGTCCAGATCGTGGGAGCGGATCGGGCGACAACGGTCGTGCCCGCACCATTGCACACGGGCCGCGCGGAACCCCCAACCCTCCGAATCGAGGGTGCAGGAGTCTCCATTCGAAACCTAGCGATCGGAGGCCATCAGCGATTCACCTGCTGCACGGGCGCGATCAATCTTACCAACACTGCTACCGGCTTCGAGATCTCCGATTCCCGAATCTTCGGACAGGAAGGAGCCAACGACGATGGAACAGGCATAACGGCCGCTGCCGCGGACGTGACGGTAAACAACGTGCAATTCGAGGACCTGCAGTTAGCCATCAACACAACAACCAGCAGCCTGACGTTCACGAACAACACCGTCACGAACGCCATCAGTGGTGTCGACGGCGGAGTGAGGACCGGCATCTCGTCAGATCTGTTGATACGGAATAACGAGTTCGATGTGCTATGCCAGGCCGTCGATGTAACCGCAGGCCGGGTTCTTGTTGAGGACAACCTGATGTTAGGTGAGCAATCCGATCCTCGTTGTACGATGCTGACAGCTAACGCTCTGCAAGAGGAAGATGCCGGCGACATCATTATCCGGAGAAACACAATCCGGACAGCCGGAAGCGGCTTCCGCCTGACTCAGAACAATCGCAACCACGTGACCAGCATTACGGCACAGCAGAACGTAGTAGAGTTTCTCTCGACCGCCTCATTTGCCGCTGTCGCGCTGGAGACCTTCACTACCGAGGGTTCTACACTTCGCGTGGTCAACAACACCTTCGATCAAGTGGATAACTTCGAAGGAGTCCTGATCGGAAGTGCCGAGACAGCTGATTCGATCATTCTCGCAAATAACAATTTCCGCGGTAACTCCAGAACATACACCGACATTGCGACTGCTCCCCTCATACGCGTTCGCGCATCAACGAACAGCTATACGGGACCTTTCCCCGTGACCATCGTCAACAACTTGATTGTAGGCCTCGGAAACGTCGGGATCGGAATACAGGATGGGACCACCATAGACAGTGATTACAACCTGTTTTGGAACGTGGCGTCGCGGTACCTGGGCGGAACTTCAACCACTGCATCGAACGATCTCGAGGCCGATCCCCTTCTCGATGGGGACGCTCTGCGCATCACCTCTTCAAGTCCTGCCGTTGACGCGGGTGCGACGACGGGACAATACCCGGAGGTGCCTGGTGTCGACATCGCGGGGGCATCGCGGCCCGCTGGCGCCGGAGTCGACATCGGTGCTCATGAAGTGAACTGAGCCACGCCGGCTCCCTGGGCAGGACCTGACCCGGCGTCGCGGCAGAGTAACTACTGATACCAGCGTTTCAGCAAGACCGACATCACTCGATCGCTATACGCATGAAGGGCCTCCCTACACTTGGCAGGCGGATCATTCTCGATCTCATGCTTCAGGCGCACGTATGCTATGAGCAGCTTCTTGCGCAACATGTGGCGAACACATCAGGTTGGGTGAGCGAAATGGGCCTAGCCGCTGAACGACATACCCATCCCTCTGAAGTACCGTTCCGTGCACGCAATGTTGGCGAAGGTTACAAGCCGTGCAGTGAGCCGGCGTACGATCCAGCAGCGGGCTCGTCAGTCGGCCCCGAACCAGTCGGAGCCTCGTGTGAACCCCGTATCGGCATCGCCGAGATATGCTGGCTAAGTGCTAATCTGGTGGGCCCTACTGGATTTGAACCAGTGACCTCTCGCGTGTGAGGCGAGCGCTCTAAACCACTGAGCTAAGGGCCCTCTGAAATTGGGGACTTGCCTCTACCAGACAGAGGACGAGGCGATCTGAGGAGCGTCCCGCCAGTCGGCATCGGCCCAGATTGGAACGATCGGCAGGCGGCGCGGAGCAACTGGCGTCATGCGATCGGTCGAGCCTACCCTGAGCGCTTTGGCGTCAGGCGCAACGAAGAGACTGGAGAACGTAGCTCGCGGTGACGCGGCTCGATCGATCGACGTGGAGGCAACACGATTCGTGACCCTTGCCGGCTCGGGATCTGTCAGGTAAGCACCCACCATGAATCCGACCATGGTCATCACGAGCAAGGCCGACGTGAAGGCGGTCAGATGGGCAAGGTTCGCATACATACCCGGCATCACCATTTCCCTTTCTGCGAAGCTGTCTTCCGACACGCGTCGTCGAAGACGATCGAGGAAGTCCGCCTTCAAGCGGCACGGACAATGGGATCGGCGCAACAGCTGGCGTGCCTGGCACAGACACTCCACATGCTGCGCCAGTTCGGGATTCTGCAGAACGTACTCTTCGAATACCTCACGAACCACCGGGTCCATCGACCCGTCAACGTATTCGCATAAGAACTCGTCGAGATCATGCCAGGCCGACTCGTCTCGACTCACATCGTATCCTTCAGCCATAAGCAAGAAACATCCACAAGGCGTCCATTAGGGAGCTGGATCACCGTAAACGTTTGAGGGCTCGCAGGGTTCACGCTACCAAAAGAAAAAGGTCGACGAAACTCGTCGACCTCATCCTCCCGCGATCGGGAAACGAAATAGGATTTTACCTAGTCCTGCTGCGGCGTGTAAACCTCTTTTAGCAGTGCCTGCAGCTTTGTTCGGCCTCGGTTGATCCGACTCTTCACCGTACCCATGGGCAAGCCGGTAATCTCGGCGATTTCTTCGTAGGCAAGCTGCTGCACGTCGCGCAGCACGACAACCTCCCGAAACTCCTCCGGAATCTGCTTCAGCGCTTCCTGAATGAAGTGATCCTGAATCGTGCTCTCGGCATGCTTGTCCGGTGAGAATGTCTCGTCCGGAATCTCGACCTCGTACTCCTCGTCGTCGCGGTTAACCGACTGTAGGGAGTAAAGGCGTCGGCGCTTGCGCTTCCGATACTCGGATCGCGCCAGGTTACCGGCAATGGTATACAGCCATGTGGAGTACTTTGCAATCCGACGGTAGGAGTGCCGGTTGCGATACACTCGCAAGAAGGTCTCCTGCAGAAGGTCCTCGCACTCCTTCATGTCACCGAGGAACCGGTAGATGTAATTCGTCAACGGATCCTTGTAACGGCTCACAAGGATGTCAAATGCTTCAACCGTTCCAGCCTGAAACTGCGACATGAGATCCTCGTCACTCATCTGGTTCAAGGTCTCAAAGTGGCGGTTGCTCGGGTTCTTAGAGCGGGAAGCCGCCTTCCGCACCTTTAGGGTCGGAACAGGTGTCTTTTTATTACGCTCGAGCGTATCAGCCATATCTTTCTTCTATTAATCAGACGCTTTATTATTGCGCCGTTATGTCAGAGCCAATGCCTTATTACTGTGTGCAAAGACCGATCCGCGATCGGTGAGTTTACTCACAAGCAGCTGCATGACCATGTGCTCCGAGCGGTGGGAACCACCCTTGAGCTCATAGTCAGCGGCCAGTAATGAGGTCAAACAGCCCTCCAAAGAACCTTGGTCGAAGTTCTTCGCGTTATGAATGTACTCCTTTATGAAGTACGGTGAAACTCCGATCCGGGATGCGATCTCCTTTTCCCCTAATCTCCTTTCTTGACAAATTGTCAGTTTCCAGAGCTTTGTGAAGTACGAGGAGAGGATCGTTACAATGCGGATGCACTCTCCCCTGACATTAGATGTTTGTTGCAACAACCGTTCCATGATAACCATGGATCGCGCGTACTCGCAACCGCCCACAGCCTTCTGGAGCTCGAACACGTTGTGTTCTCTCGTCTGCCCGCTGGCGCGGATGACGTCGATCTCCTCTATCGTGTCCCGGTCTCCGACATACGATGTTAGCTTGTCGATCTCGGCAGCCGCCGTCTGAAGATTAGTGCCCACGAAATCGGCTAGCATCTCGCAGGCCCGTGGCGCAATCTCAAGTCCGGCCGTCTTGACCCGATCAACGATCCAGGCCGGTAGCCGCGCAGCCGTCAGAGGCTTAATCTCGGCCGCGACGGCTTTTTCCTTTAGTGCACGATAAGGATGCGCGCTAAGATTCGGCTTGCTTCGGCATACCAGGACTACGATAGCCGTCGGGTTGGGCTGCTCGGCGTACGACTTGAACAGCCGGTTGTCCCTCATCTTCTCGAAATCACGGATGATGACCACTCGCCTGGGAGCCATCACCGGAAACGATGCACAGGTGGTAAGTGCCTGACGAGCATCGGCCTCAGCCCCGTAGATGATGTCGAGGTTGAAATCGCGTTCGCCGGGACCTAGCGCACACTCGATCAATCGGTGCTGAAGCGCATCAATCAAGAACGCCTCCTCACCATACAGAAAGTACAACGGCTCGAAATTGCCGTGACTGAATGCAGTGTCCAACTGCTTGAATGTGACGCCACCTCGCGCCATCGAGATGCTCCTGTAGATGTATGGGCCGGGTCAGTGAAAACGAGTGACGTCCGAAGAATATTGTGTGTGGGACTCCGGCGCCCGGACTCGGCCAAGATAGTTGACCTCTGCTACAATATACGAACGAAACGGCCGAATTCGGCCTATCGTGCCGTAAAACCCGGTGAGCCAACCGGCCTCGACTCGTGGATCCGCTGTGCGACTGCTCTCAGCACCTCGACATCCTCCTGGACCACGGCGAAGAGATAGTCAGTCATTGTGACTGCCTCTCCAGCAAGCCGGGCCGTCCTATCCCACACCGAATCGTCTGCGGAACGTACGAGCTCAAGCAGCCCGGTGCGTGCCGCAGCTACCTCGCCGAGCACGTCGGCAGTAGCCTGGTTTTGCCCGTCTTCGGTTCTGGCTTCGTCAACATCCGAGATCAACGTCGGCTTGCCCGTTTCAGCGGCAATGAATCGCTCAAGATTTGGAATCCGAATGGCTGACTCGTGCACTGACAGTTGATAGAACAAATCTCTGACAGACGGTTCACCCTCGAAGGGCTGCGCCTCCAACAACTCGTCCGGGAACGTCTTCAGGACCGCTGACAACGCACCGAGCTCGTCGACCATGTAGGCCAGCTGGTCGGTGATGAGGTTGCGTCGTCGCTGCTCATCTTCGGTCGCCTGGGGCATTCGTTCCTTGTCGGCTCTCTGCTTTCGGTCAGTAATCAAGTACCGGCTTCGCGCGTAGCAGGCTCACCAGATTCCACGCTCGCGGTCAGCCACTCGAGAAAGGGACGGTCCTTAAGGCTGTGGATGTTGTTGTCCTTCTGGTAGTCCCATCGCTCCCCGAACTGCTCGTTCTTCTCTTCCTCAAGATACTCGAGGCGGTCGCGAAGCCTCTCGGCAGGGACCAGAAGCTTCTCGAGCCCAAAGATCGCCTCGTCACGGCTTTGGAAAGTCAGATCGTATTCCTTGGACATCACGATCGCCTCCTCGGGACAGACTTCCTCACAGAACCCGCAATAGATGCATCGCAGCATGTTAATCTCAAACCACTCCGGCTCGCGCTCCTTCGGTCCATCGATCTCGTGCGACTGCATGGAGATGGCCATTGGAGGACACGCACGAGCACACAGATTGCAGGACACACAGCGTGGGCGACCATGTTCCTCCACCAGAACGGGGCGACCGCGATAGCCGTCGGGCGGATACCACTGCTCCTCGGGATACTGAAACGTGTACATCGGTTCCTTCACCATCTTTCGGAAGGAGTACCCGAGTCCTTTAGCGACCTCCGGCAAATAGAGGCGCTCCCAGAAGTTCAGTTCGCGCTCGTTCTTCTTGGCAGTGTTTCGAGGTTCGCCCGGCATATGTTTGGTTCCTGTTTCGGGTGACGGCGGGTGCCAAAGAAGTAATGTAACAATCAGCCTTCCAACTTTGATTCGCCGGCCAGGAGCGCATTGCCATCGCCATCAGGATTTAACGAAAAGCTGACGCGCCTCGACATGGCCTTCAGTCCGTTGCCGGGGTGTGGCTCCCAGGGGCTACTACTTCTTCTTGAAGACAAAAGTCAGCGGAACACCTTCAAAACCAAAAATTTCTCGCATCTGGTTTTCCAGGTATCGCCGGTACGGATCGCGGATTCCTGTGGGCTGATTGCAAAAAAACGCAAAGACGGGCGGGTTGGATTTGATCTGTGACGCGTATTTAATCTTGACATAGCGATTGCGATACATGGGAGGGTGCGATCGCTCGATGGCAGCCAGCATTACCTCGTTGAGCTTGCTGGTGGGGACGCGTTTCTGCCGCTCTTCGTAAATGCGCAGGGCGCCGTCGATGACTTTGGTGATTCGCTGGCGCGTGAGGGCGGAAATGAACAGCACCGGAACGTAGCTCAGCGTTTGCAGCCGGTCGTACAGCTCCCGCTGAAAATCTCTGGCGGTATTGGTCTCCTTCTCGACGAGGTCCCACTTGTTCACCGCAATGAGCAGCCCCTTGCGGAGACTTTCGGCCTCTTTCAGCACCTTTATGTCTTGGGACTCCAGACCCTTAGTAGCATCAAGGAGCAAAATGGTCACGTCGGATTCACTGATGGCTCGCTGCGTCCGGAGCACCGAATAGAACTCGACATTTTCGCGAACCCGGGCCTTTCGGCGCAGACCAGCTGTATCTATGAGCGTGATCTCTTGGCCGTGGTATTTTAGCACCGTGTCGATCGAATCGCGCGTGGTACCGCTGATCTCGGTAACGATCGACCGGTTCTCACCGAGAAGCTGGTTCACCAGAGACGACTTGCCGACGTTTGGCCGGCCCACAATCGCGAGTCGTGGACCGCCGCCCGGCGGCCGTTTCGTTCCTTCCGGCAGTTGACGCACGATCTCGTCCATCAGCTCTCCGGTACCGGTCCCGCTGATCGCACTCACGGGAATCACGTCCCCCAGGCCGAGGGCGTAGAACTCACTCGCGTTCCAACGGAGCTTCTCGTTGTCGGCTTTGTTCGCCATCACGACGACCGGCTTACCGGCCTTGCGAAGCATCTGCGCGACGTCATCATCGAGATCGCTAATGCCGGTCTTCACATCGACGACGAACAAGAGCAGGTCCGCCTCGGCGACCGCTATCTCCACCTGTTCTCGGACGGCCTGTTCAAACCGGTCGGCGGAGGATGCGACGTAACCCCCTGTGTCCACAACGTCAAACTCGACCCCGTTCCAGATGGCGTTGCCGTAGACACGATCGCGAGTAACCCCAGGCTCATCGTGGGTGATCGCAGCACGGGATTCAGTCAGTCTGTTAAAGAGTGTCGACTTGCCGACGTTGGGTCGACCGACAATAGCAACGAGGGGCATGCGGCAGGAAAACGGTCAGTCGGTCCCGAGTGAGAAAGTGATTTGGAATATAGCCTATCGTCGCTCCTTACGCTCCAGGTACAAACCGCGAAAGAGCATATAGGACGCTTCCGCGGCCTCGGTAGTAAACCAGTAGTTGACTCCGGCCCCCACGGCAGCTCCCGCGATGGGCACCGCCTGAGCGATCTTCCTTCCGAGCAGGTTCTTCACTATTTCGCGGGGCGCGTGGCGGTTCTGATCCTTGAAGGAGCCCCGAACGCGTCCTTTGTACTCGAGTTCGTTGGCAAACGCAGCCGCAGCGACGCTGATCTCCCGGACCGCGCTGCTCTTCGACTCTCGGCTGCCGGTAGCGGCAACATTAAACACGGAAAGGACGAGCGGGCGATACGCCGGTCCGCTCAAAACAAAACCGTAGCACGCCGCAATCTGCTGGATCATCCTGAGATTTATCGTGAACAGAAGCGGGATGTCGGCTGCGATCAGCACGAGACCGCCAAGCCCTGCGCCACCGCCTTCGATAGCCGCCAGAATCGAGTTCTGCGTGAAGTGTCCGCGGGCCAGTTCGTCCAGTTTCTCCAGCGGCTCGTCGCGCAGCTCTTCGATTCGTTCTATGTTCAGGCCCTTGCGCTTCGCGTCCGCCAGCACATCGTCGGGATGGTGCGTCCACTCAGAGGCGTCGTTGAGTATCGAGAGGAATTGTGTGACGACCTCGTCTGCCTGCTCCTCGATATCTGGCGAGACGACCTGCCGCACCACCCAGTCGACCGGCTGCATGGCCCAGTTGACGGCCTGCATGAGGAACGATCCCTCACCGCGCTGCCATTCGTCGATCTCTCGCTGGACGTCCTTTTCGTAAGAAGTGAGTCGCATAGTACACGGTTCCGCGCAGCGGGCCGTGTCACGGGACGCCGCCGAGCTAATCCATCAGTTCGTATTTCTTCAGCAGACGATACATCGTGGCTCGGCCGATACCGAGCTCCACGGCCGCGCGATCCACGTTGCCCTCACAGAGCTTGTAGGCGCGTTCAACGGCCTGGCGCTTGAGATCGTCGAGAGACAGAATCTCCTGTTCTCCCGTTCCGAGGACGATTCCACTCGCCCGATCGGCGCTGCTGTCGGCTCCTTTACTGATTGCCGGTCGATCAGGTTGCATCCGGCCCAAGCCAACCTCGCCGGCACGCGCAAGCGCCACCCGCTCCGCCCACGGCGAAATCTGTACGCGATCGAAGAGCATCAGGTCATCAGCCTGAATCTCCTCCGCATCCGAAATCAGTACCGACCTCTCGACTGCACTCTTGAGTTCCCGAACGTTACCCGGCCACGTGTAATCGAGGATGGCCCGCCGGGCACCCGACGACATCTTCTTGCCCTTGAATTCAGGATGCTCCTTAAGGTACTCCTTGAGGAAGTAGTTCGAGAGCCTGATGACATCCTGACCGCGATCCCGCAGCGGAGGCAACGTGATCGGAAACTGGAAGAGCCGATAGTAAAGATCTTCCCGGAACTTGCCCTCCCTGATCATCTCAGGAATGTCCCGGTTGGTTGCGCTTATGACCCGGGCGTCAAATGTGATGAGGTCATTCCCGCCGACGCGCGTGATCTCGTACGACTGGAGTGCGCGAAGCAGTTTCGCCTGAAGGTCCAGATCAAGCTCGCCGATCTCGTCGAGGAATATCGTGCCGCCATCGGCCTGTTCGAACTTACCGATCTTCCGGGCATGGGCACCTGTAAAGGATCCCTTCTCATGACCGAAGAATTCGCTCTCCATGAGTTCCCTCGGGATCGCGGCGCAGTTCACGACGACGAACGGTCCCTTCTTCCGGCCCGAACTGTAGTGAATCGCTTTTGCAACGAGTTCCTTGCCGGTGCCGCTCTCTCCCTGCACCACTACCGTCAGATCACCGCGAAGCGTCTTCTCGATCGTCTTGTACACGTCCTGCATCGGTTCGCTCTCGCCAACCAAACCGCTGATCGAGTACCGCTTCTTGACCTCGCCCCGAAGGTTGGAAACCTCTCGCTCTAGCGACACCTTTTCGAGCACGTTCTTAACGACGGCGTCGAGCTTGACCATCTCATCCTGACCCTTCGTGATGTAGTCATAGGCACCGGCCTGCATCGCCTCGACTGCCACATCTATGACCCCCTGGGCCGAGACCATAACGACCGGCACGGCAGTATGAGTCTCCTTGAGCTGCTTCAACGTCGCAAGGCCGCCAATGCCCGGCATCATGATGTCAAGCAGAATCAGGTCGGGAGGCGTGGACATAGCCTCAAGCACCTCCTCTCCCTTACTGAAGACCTGAACGTCGTAGTCCACGTTCCTCTCAAGACGATACCGTAGCATTCGCGAGTAATGCTTGTCGTCGTCAACGACGTAGATCTTGTACTTCATTCGGTTGCGAAGGGAAGGCTGCGGGCCGGACGTGGATGGGCAGCGTGAGAGTATCAAATTGAGATTTCGACTCTCTATTATTCGGCTGTCGGGGCCGATTCTTAAGCACACCCCGCCCGCGCCAAAACGGCCCAGACTGATACCGAAGGTGGCTTAGGGGATGCACAAACGAGCGTCTTTGGGCATAGCCGCCCAGCCTTACCACAGGAGCAGAATACCCACGATTCCGACCAGGAAGCAGTAGTACGCGAAGTACTGCAGTCGACCGAGCCGGATAACTCTGAGCAGCATCTTTATGGCCGCGACGCCGGAGGCATAGGCTGCCACGGTGCCTACAATGATTGGCAGCCAGCCGGTCCCAATTTCGGCGGCCGCCAGGTCCAAAGACTTGATCAGGGTGGCGCCGAGCACCACGGGCAATAGCATCAAAAACGAGAAGTTCGCCGCCCGTTCCGGCTCGACATTCTGATACAATGCCGCGCATATCGTAGCTCCGGATCGCGAAATACCGGGTATCATGGCCGCTGACTGGGCAACACCCACCAGAAAGGCCTTGCCCGCGTTTAGGTCGCCACTCGGATTCTTCCGCAGAACAGTCAATAGAAGGAGAATCCCGGTGACCAGAAGCATGAAACAGACGAGCAAGGGACTACCAAAAGCCGCCTCAAGCGACTCCCGAAAGAGGAAGTAAACGATACCCGAGGGCACCATCGTGACCAGAATCAGCATGGCGGTCCGGAAGGATTCGTCGTCACGGTAGTGATCCGCGAACTCTAGCGGCTTCTTGATAGCTTTTATGGCGGAAACGATCATCTTCGCCACAGGTCGACGGTACACGGTCATGATGCTCAGCACCGTGCCGAAGTGAACGAACACTTCGAACACAACGTCGTCTCCGCCTGCCTCGATTCCAAGAAGGTGTTGTCCAAGAACGAGGTGGCCGGACGACGAAATTGGAAGGAACTCAGTAAGCCCCTGCACAACGCCAAGGATCGCAGCCTCCCACCAGTTCATAGTTCTTCCGTGTACGTTTTTGCTGTCAGTTGGGCCGTCAGAAGCGATGAGTTGACGTGGCGAGCAGCTGTGCGCCTAATTAGTCAATCGGTAGGACGTTCGCATTCTGAACAGTGAGGGAAACACCACATAGCACTCCTTGCTCACCTTTACAGCGAATCGAGGAGAGTACGTACGCTTAAAATTGACTCGCCCCGACCAAGAAAGCCATCCTCGTGCCGTAAGTGGGTACTAGGGTCGTAGTGGCTGCGGCTCATCAAGTTCAAGAGGTAAAAATATGAAACCGGTCAGACTTCAGCGGACTCTGATTGCGGCGGCGTTGGGAGTCGGGATGTGCATCACTGGGGCGGTGACCGCCCAGGTAGACTCAACCGTGGCGAACGTACCAGTTTGGGTGGAGCAGCTAGGTGCGCAGCTGGGTGAATCGCTGGAGTCACCATCCCAGACCGTTCGCCATAGTGCTCTTCAGCACATCACATACTTCGCGTACTTCTACGGCGACGATCTCGACCTGACGAATGCGGTTCCAACACTCCTAAGGACGTTCAAGGAGGACGACGACGAGCGGTGTCAGCTGATGGCGCTCGCTGCACTGCATGCGATTGGGAATGCGGACGCCATGCAGGAGGTGCGCTCGCACGTGATGAGACAGGAATCACCACAGGTTCAGCTCGTAACACTTGCGGCGCTGATGGAGCACTACGGGGAAGCTACATTCGAGGGCGATGAGCGGGTCGCGGACCTCGCCAAGAAACTCTTCGAGTACTACACGTCGCCGAGGGTGATCGTCGCGCCGCCGTTCGACGTACACGAGGTGCCACAGTGACCCTGTGCAATTTTTGAAGCTCTGCATCGCGGATCTTCGACTGCGCAGAACAGCCAGTGCGGGAAGCGGATAGCGCTCCCCGCGCACGCCACTGCATATGGCATGAAGAGATGAAGAAGCCGCAGAAGGCGCGGCCTTCCAAGACCTTTATCCTTTCGGCAGAACGGGAGGGACGATGACGACCTCCTCCCGCTCGAGTATCACTTTGCCCACCGAAGTACCCTTTGCCTTTCGAACGTATTTGCGAGGAGCATACGAGACAGGCACGAGGCCGCTTCCGCGCGCCTTACTGAAGTACGCAGCGATCGAGGCCGCCGCTTCTAATACGCGTCGCTCAGGATTCGTATCACGAGAGGGCAATCTGAGTATCGTATGGGAGCCGGGTACGCCGCGTGCGTGCATGAAGATGTCGAACTTGCGCGCCATACCGAACGTCAGTTCGTCATTCTCCCTTGCGTTGCGGCCAACGAGAACCTCGAACTTGCCCAAATCGAACCGGCGAAATCGGGTGTCGGCTTCTGAACCACGGGCATGCGACACGGCGGAATGTTTTCCAAGGCGTTCACCGCGCTCTTCCAGGAACGCGTCCAGTTCGTCGGGAGATGTCACCGTTCTGAGGACGGCCAAATCCTCGGCCAGCGTTTGAGCTTCACGGCTGGCAGCAGCCAACCTTCCCGCCGCTGCTTGCCGTGATAGACGCGACCGGCGTGCCCGCTCGTAGTACTCCTCGGCGTTCTCGATGATCGTCAGTTCTTCCTGCAACGGAATCTCAATCGGCTCGGAATTGGCAAACAAATCGGGCAGCGCAATGGTCGGAAGGCCCACATCGCTTCCTCGTCCCGAAGCCATCAGGATATGCCCCCACCGTTCGTAGGTGTCCGCGCGACTCTCGCGCTCGAGGTGCGCC
>JAHHLP010000322.1 GCA_018679295.1 Rhodothermia bacterium | reverse complement strand
GGGCAACCCTCCGTTTCGTATAGAAATACTGACATCTGTTTCGGGGCTGGAGTTTGGAGCCGCGTACCCTAACCGCCTTGGGGAGGCTTGGGATGATGTTACGGTGAGCGTCATTGGTTTGGAGGAGCTGAAGGTCAACAAGCGAGCGGCCAGTCGGTATCAGGACCTCGACGATCTCGAACATTTGCAGTGAATCCGCACATCTCGGGCCCGGCAGGACCTGCCAACCGGCGGATTTCACTTGCTAATGCATTGTCCCCTAACGACATTCGCCACGTGGTGTCGTCGAGCATCGCGACCTTAAGTCCATTGGCACACCGGCACCTGTAACGCTCCAAACAGAGAGGTCCGGCAATGAAACCTCATATCGTCGCCGTCTGCATCGCCTGTATGCTGACGCTACCGCCCCTGGCAAACGCCCAGGATCACGCCAAAGGGCACGTACTTGTCCTGCCCGAAGATGTAAAATGGGCTCCAGGACCGGCATCGCTGCCGCCCGGCGCTGAGATCGCAATCATCGAAGGAAACCCGGAGAAGGCGGGTCCCCTGACCATGCGACTGAAGTTTCCGGCGGACTACGTCGTCTCGCCCCATACGCACCCCGTAACCGAGCAACTGACCGTCTTGAAGGGGTCAATTGCCATTGGAGTTGGCAAAAAGCTGGACAAGACGAAGGCGAAGCACTTGTCGGCAGGCGGCTATTCTGTGATGCCGAAGGAGATGCCGCATTACGCCTGGACGACCGAACCGACGGTCATCCAACTCAACTCGAGCGGCCCGTGGGGGATCACGTACGTCAACAAGGACGACGATCCGCGAGACAAGAAGATGGGCAGCAACTAGCGCGGAGGAGTTAGGCGTCGGCGCCGCCTGATCCAGACGTCGCCAATTTTGCGGTCGATTAACTGGAGGAAGCTGCGCCTTTTGACGGCGCGGCGGGAGTCGTCACGCCTCAACCATACTCATCTCAACAGAGAGGCGATACCATGTATCTCGTTCGAGAAATACTCAGATGTAAACCGGGTCGTTCAAGGGAACTCGTGGCCAAGTTCAAGTAGAGCTTCAAGCTTATGGACGGCGCGGGCTTGTTGAATCCACGCGTCATGACAGACACCGCGACGACGTACTGGACCGTCGTCGCGGAGTTCGAAGTGAATCAACCAGGCGACGTCTGGGAGGGCCACCAGGAATTGGGCCAGCGGCCCGCGTATGCCGAAGCGATGAAAGGCTACATGGACTGCATTCAGGGAGGACACCGGGAGATATTCAAGATCGAATAGTCCATCCTGCAACTGATCCTTGAACCCAGGCCGTAGTCGGGTCTCAGAGAACTGTGTTTGCGGGGGCGGCCGCCGCAGCTATGCCTCTCTTACACTACGTGGGAGATCCCCCTACGTGTTCGCGCAGAGTCATCGCCCCAACCTTTCTTCATGTGGGCCGTAGCGTTAAGATGGTGGAGGCGACGGTAACCCCAACATACATCCCAGCGCTATGCTCATACTATTCGTGGTTAGCGTTCTTGCATTGACGGGGATGGTCTTCTACAAGACCATCATCACAAAAGAGTGGCGAAATGTCGTGCCCAACGAGTCCGAGCACTGGCACGGCGTCATCTTCTACAAGAACGCGGACGACCCACGATACTTCCTTCCGAAAAGAACCGGACTCGGGTGGACAATCAACTTTGCGCACCCGGGTGCCATCGTGATGCTGGTGCTGATTGCTGTTGCCGTCGTTAGTTTCGCAAAGATGATGATGGGCACGTAGCGCTAAAGCCATCTCCTCGTACGAGTTTCTTCGACGTGTGCACGCTCCTTGTCGAGCGAGTCATCATCGATTTCAATCAGCCTTTTTCGACCGTTTGCGTTGACGCTCGCCGCCGACGCAGCCAGATGACGGAAACAGGAATTCCGGTCGCCACGAACGCGATGTCGACGAGTGACTTCTCCCACTCGAACACGGCCCGAAAGACGAGCAGCCCAACGAGGCCAACTAGGTAAAGGGCCGGCAGGAGAGGGTAGCCG
>JAHHLP010000504.1 GCA_018679295.1 Rhodothermia bacterium | reverse complement strand
GGTGACCATTGGTATCGGCAGGCGCTAAATCGTTTTTAAGCATTTGAAGCATGATTCAAAGGAGTCCGCGCAAGAGCTTTGTTGCGGCGGCCAAAGGTCCTGATGTAACAACGAACGCCGCCCTTCTTGTCGACACACATCGAGGAGAACTCGACCGTTCGGGCGACGATGAGGTCGACGCCCCATGTAGCCGGGTTACGCCGGTTTTGAAGAAGCCGTGCATTCGCTGGAGAACGTCCGTTTTCGAAGCCATGTAAGATCTTTTAGGCAAGCGATTCGTTGTTGGAGGATCGCGAGCTTTGATATATTCGATGCTCGACCGCGGGTCCTTAGCTCAGGTGGCTAGAGCGCTACGTTGACATCGTAGAGGTCACTGGTTCAAGTCCAGTAGGACCCACTGCACTTACCGAGGGCGCCTGCAAGAGGTGCCTTGCGCTCCGCCGATTTCGGTGGAGCGCTTTCTGTTCCGATTCGACTCGACCATTTGCTTACCTGTACGGACCCATGGGCGGAACCATGACACTGACCTTTCCGGACGGCTCGACGCGCAAGTTCGACGCGGGCACGTCCGGCATGGAAGTCGCATCGTCCATTTCCGAAGGCTTAGCCCGGAACGCGCTGGCGGTAGAGGTCGACGGTGAGATACAGGACCTGGACCTGCCCATCACCAGTGATTCGAATATCAGAATCCTGACCTGGAACGACGCCGGCGGCAAAATGGCGTACTGGCACTCCACCGCTCACCTCATGGCCGAAGCACTGGAGTCCCTGCACCCCGGTGTCAAATTTGGAATCGGACCCCCGATCGAGAATGGGTTCTATTATGACGTTGACCTGGGCGAAAGAAAGCTCACGTCAGAGGATTTGCCGCCGATCGAGGCACGAATGAAAGAACTCGCCAAGCGAGACGTAGCGTATCAGCGACGTGCTGTCTCTAAGGCCGAGGCGATCGAGTATTTCAGCGAAAAAGGAGATGAGTACAAACTCGAGTTGCTGGACGAACTCGAGGACGGCACGATCACGTTCTATGAACAAGGCGACTTCATCGATCTGTGCCGCGGACCGCATATTCCCTCCACAGGGCGAATCAAGTATCCGAAACTCCTCTCTATTGCCGGCGCGTACTGGCGCGGCGACGAGAGTCGGCCGCAACTCACGCGCATCTATGGGATCAGCTTCCCCAAAAAGAAAGAGCTCGACGAATACCTCGAGCGGATCGAGTTGGCGCGGCAGCGAGACCACAGAAAGCTGGGACGTGAACTCGGCTTGTTTGCGTTCTCCAACAAAGTCGGTCCCGGGCTCCCAATGTGGCTTCCGAAGGGAGCCATTTTGAGAGAGACCCTGATCAACTTCCTGAAGGAGGAGCAATTGCGGCGCGGCTACCTGCCGGTCGTCACTCCGCATATCGGCCGACTGGAACTCTATAAGACGAGCGGGCACTATCCGTATTACAGTGATAGCCAATTCCCTCCCATGATTGAGGACGAGGCGCGGGATGAGGGATACTTGCTAAAACCGATGAACTGTCCGCACCATATACAGATCTACGCGGATTCGCTCCATTCTTACCGTGATTTGCCGGTTCGACTTGCCGAGTTCGGCCAGGTATACCGCTATGAGCAGTCGGGAGAACTGGGTGGCCTAACGCGTGTTCGTGGATTCACCATCGACGACTCGCACATCTTTTGTCGTCCCGACCAGGTAAAGGACGAGTTCAAGGACGCGATCGATCTCACGCTGCGCGTGTTCGGAGCGCTGGACTTCCATGATTTCAAGGCGCAGATCTCGCTTCGCGACCCCAACAACAAGGACAAATATGTCGGCGCCGACGAATTGTGGGATGAGGCCGAGGAGGCAGTGCGGCAGGCGGCAATGGAGATGGACCTCGACACTTTTGAAGAGCTAGGAGAAGCCGCCTTCTACGGACCAAAGCTGGACTTTATGGTGAAAGACGCGCTGGGCCGCGACTGGCAGTTGGGTACGGTTCAGCTCGACTACAACCTTCCCGAGCGATTCGACATCACTTACGTGGGTGCAGACGACCGGAAGCACCGGCCGGTGATGATACATCGTGCACCGTTTGGATCGCTCGAGCGATTCATTGGTGTGCTCATCGAGCACTGCGGCGGCAATTTCCCGGTCTGGCTGGCCCCGATTCAGGTCAAGGTTCTCCCGATCGGACAGGACTTCGAGGACTACGCCACCGAGGTCGTCGCGGAACTGATCAACCACGGGATTCGGGCCGATGCAGACCTGCGCAACGAGAAAATCGGATACAAGATTCGCGAGGCTGAAACGGCCAAAGTTCCCTTCATGCTCGTGGTAGGCGCACGGGAAAAAGAGTCAGCGACTGTTGCCGTCCGCCGTCATGGTGAAGGGGCGCAGGATACCGTGCCTGTAGCGGACTTCATCGAGCGGCTAAAGGGCGACGTCGCTGAAGCCATGGGCCGTTCCTGATGCCGCATCGTCGCCCATTGGGGATCTAAATCAGAAACACTACCTTAAAACGCTTAGCAAGCCTGTTACATCAACAAACGTATTGAATGGCAAGACAGAAACGAGTTAGAATCAACGACGAGATAACCTCTGAAGAAGTCAGAGTTGTAGACCCCGAAGGCAGCCACGGAATCTATCCGATCGAGAAAGCGCTGGAGCTAGCAGACAGTCGAGAGTTGGACCTGGTGGAGATTTCACCTGATGCCGACCCCCCGGTTTGCAAAATCATCGATTACGGCAAGTATCGCTACGAACAGCAGAAGAAGGAAAAAGAGCAGCGTAAAAACACGCACACCATTACGCTGAAGGAGATTCGTTTTCGCCCCCACACGGACACGCATGATTTCAATTTCAAGACGAAGCACGCCCGTGAATTCCTTGAAGCGGGCGACAAGGTGCGAGCCTACGTGCAATTCCGTGGACGGGATATCGTCTACAAAGATCACGGAATGGAGCTGCTGGCGCGATTCATCGATGAACTCAGCGACATTGCGAAGATCGACCAGCAACCACGAATGGAAGGCCGTCGCATGACGACCATCCTCGCGCCTCTCAAAGTCCGAAAGTAGCCGCCGGCCCAAAGTTCATCGAATATCCTACCGCTGAGCCGTCCGCTATTGGCACTTCGGTTGCGTCCGGCTGATCCCGTGCACTAAATTTATGAGCTATGCAATTTTTGCGCGCCGATACGCACGCGTATCAGAATAGCGATCGCACACATGCCTAAGATGAAGTCAAATAGTGGAGCGAAGAAACGGTTCAAGGTGACCGGGACTGGCCGCATCAAGCGGAAGAAGGCGTTCCACCGTCATATTCTCACAAAGAAGTCTCAGAAAAGGAAGCGTAATCTTCGCTCTGATACGCTCGTCGACCGCGCGGACGAATCGCGGGTCAAACGGATGATCGGAGCTTAAGTACGCCCTTCTCGGAGTTATAGATGCCACGTACAAAAAACAGAGTAGCCGCTCGGCGCAGACGCAAGCGCATACTGAGCATGGCCAAGGGCTACTGGGGCCGTAGAGGAACCATCTACACGGTCGCCAAGCATGCCGTTGAAAAGGGCCTTCAATACCAGTACCGGGATCGTCGCGCACGCAAGCGTCAGTTCAGGCGGCTGTGGATTGCCCGCATCAATGCTGCGGCCCGTATTAACGGTACGTCGTACTCACGTCTCATAGGCGATTTGCGGAAGTCAGACGTTGAACTGAACCGCAAGGTCCTCGCCGACCTCGCCATGAACGACCCATCCGCATTCGAACAGGTCGTAAAAGAGGTTTCGGCATGAGGTGCAATGACTTCTTTACCGTGCAATCCCGCTGATTCCTGCCAGGAGGGTGCTGTACACGGTACGCTGACTCAAACTACGGAGAAGCCCGCCCCCTGCTTGCAGGTTTGGCGGGCTTTTTCATGATAGGCAAAATCATTGGCACAAGGATGATCGACACGATCGAAAAGCTTCGCGAAGAGATCTCTCGACACGCGATCGACAGCCAGGAAGCCCTGGAGGAATTCAGGCTCCGGTTCTTAAGCAAGAAGCAGGGAGAAATCACGGCGCTGCTCAAGAAAATACCCACTGTCGCGAAAGAAGCTCGCCGCGAGGTCGGCCAGCAGATCAACGAGTTGAAGCGGCTCGCGGAAGAACGTCTGGAGCAGGCGCGCAAGCAGATCCATGAGGGATCGGGGGCGCTTGCGGAGATCGACCTTACGCTTCCCGGCCGCCCGCATCCCTCAGGATCCATTCACCCGCTCACACGCACACGGTACGACATCCAGCGGGTCTTCGAGAGAATGGGCTTCGTAGTAGAAGAGGGACCGGAGATCGAGGACGAGTGGCACAACTTCACAGCGCTAAACTTCCCGCCGGACCATCCGGCAAGGGACATGCAGGATACGTTGTTCGTTGAGCCGTCAGAGAACGGTGACGATGGCGTGCTCCTCCGCACACATACATCACCCGTACAGATCCGCGTGATGGAACAACAGAAGCCCCCGATTCGAGTAATCGTCCCGGGGCGCGTGTACCGAAACGAGGCCCTCTCCTTCAAGTCGTACTGTCTCTTTCACCAGGTTGAAGGGTTGGTCGTGGCGGAGGGTATAACATTCGGGGACCTGAAACACGACCTGCATGTGTTTGCAAAAGCCATCTTTCACGAAGACGTTCGGATGCGGTTCAGGCCGAGCTTCTTCCCGTTTACCGAACCGAGCGCCGAGGTTGACATTTGGTGGGAAGATGAGACGCTCGAGGGCGGAGGCAGGTGGCTCGAGATCCTGGGGTCCGGCATGGTCGACCCGAACGTGCTCGAGGCGGTAGGAATCGATTCGGAGAAGTATACCGGGTATGCCTTCGGGATGGGCATCGAGCGTATCGCACTCATCCGCTACAACATACCTGACATTCGGCTCTTCTACGAAAACGACTTCCGTTTCCTGGACCAGTTCTGAATTCGACCAAGGACCCATCATGAAAATCAGTTACAACTGGCTTCAGGATTATGTCGACGTCGGGATCGCGGTCGGCGAGCTAGCCGAGAAGCTCACGATGGCAGGGCTCGAGGTAGAATCCGTCGATCAGATTGGAGCCGTGCCCGGAGGGGTTGTCGTCGGACATGTACTCGAGGTCACCAAGCATCCGGACGCGGATCGGCTAACCGTTTGCAGTGTCGATGTCGGAGATGAAGAGCCGCTACAGATCGTATGCGGTGCCCCCAATGTTGCCGTGGGCCAAAAGGTACCGGTCGCTCTGGTTGGCAGCAGTCTCGAGCTGCCCAGCAGAGATGCCCCTGACCAGCGGACCCTGGTCAAGATCCGCCGGGCGAAGATTCGGGGCACCAAGTCTGAAGGAATGATTTGTGCGGAAGACGAACTGGGCCTCTCTGATGATCATTCAGGCATCATGGTCCTCGAAGAGGATGCTATCGTCGGCACACCTTTCTCGGACTACCTCGCGTCCGTTGGAAGACGCAGCGATGCCGTCCTGGATATCGCGATCACACCGAATCGCCCCGATGCCGCAAGTCACCTTGGAGTTGCAAGAGATGTCGCAGCGTTGACGGATAGCACGCTGCACACGCCGGAGGTTGATGTGCCGGCAGACGGAGGCGACGCGGCAGACCATGTCACGATTTCGATCGAAGATGACGAGCTGTGCAGACGGTACGTGGGTGTGGTTGTCCGTGGGGTTACCATTGGAGACTCGCCGGACTGGCTCAAGGAGCGCCTCACCGTGGTGGGCCTGCGCCCACGTAACAACGTCGTCGACGTGACCAACTATGTGATGTACGAATGCGGACAGCCCCTGCATGCCTTTGACCTCGAGCAGATTGCAGGCCCCTCTATCATCGTGCGGCCAACCAAGGAGCCCGGCAAATTCGTCACACTCGATGACGAGGAGCGAGAACTTCCCGCAGGGACATTGATGATCTGTGATGCCGATCGAGAGGGCGCCATTGCCGGCGTGATGGGCGGGCAGAATTCGGAGGTGTCTGAGAAGACGAAGGACGTTCTGATCGAGAGCGCCTATTTCAGTCCTGCCTCCATTCGTCGGACCGCCAAGGCGCTCGGGCTTCAGACCGACGCATCGTATCGATTTGAGCGTGGCGTCGATACGGAGATCCAGGCATGGGCTGCGATGCGAGCCGCTTTCCTGATGCAGGAAGTGGCGGGAGGCAAGGTCGTCGACGGCATAGTGGACGAGCATCCAAATCCGTCCAAGCAACGGGCGCTCGATCTCCGCTTGGCACGAATACAGGCGATCACCGGAATGGAAGTCGCACGGGAAGAGGTAGTAGGCCTGCTGACGCAGATCGGCTTCGAAGTCGTCGACGACAAATCTGATGTCATTCGCTTTCGCGTACCGCCTCATCGGCCCGATGTTGAGAGGGAGATCGACCTGATTGAGGAGGTTGCGAGGCTATATGGCTACGATCGCATCGAAGAGCCGAAGACCACTCCCGTCCCCAGCTTCACGCCGCGTGATCGGCCTGAGGATCTCGCGCGCCAGAGAATTCTCGGCCTTGCCGCCGGCTGGGGGTATCGGGAAGTGTATACGAATAGCCTGTTGCCTGAAGGCCGAGCCAGCGAGTACTGTGACAGTTCGATCCTCGGCGACCTGGGTGGAGGCGCGCCGGTACGAACGGCCAATGCCATCTCTCGAGAGATGACCACATTACGGCCGAGCCTCTTGCCGGGCGCGCTGAGCGTTATCCGTCACAATCTGAATCACGGTCAGGATGGCGTCAGGGTGATTGAGTTCGGTCATGTGTTCACCAAACAAGACCTTCCTGACAACATCATCCCGGGCTACGAAGAGCACGAGTCCCTCCTCATCGCGTGTGCCGGCAGTAGCGGGCAGCGGCACTGGGGCGTGACCGATCGGAGCCTCGACTTCTTCGATTTGAAGGGAACCGTCGCTGCGATTTTGAACGCATTGGAGATTCACGGCGTGGAGGAGACGGAATACCCTGAAGCCGCAGGCGTAGCGGCATACCGGCTCGAATATGCGACTGGCGGCACTGTGTTGGGGTTCGCGGCGATGCTAGATCCCGAACGCGCATCCGCAGAAGGAATTGACACACCTGTTTACTTTGCTGAGTTGAACTGGTCCAGACTGCTGCGGACAACAGCGATCGGCAGTAACTCGGATTACGTACCTGTGAACCGATTCCCGACCGTGGAACGAGATCTCGCATTCGTTGTCGACGAGGCGACCCGCGTCGGCCACATGCAGGACACCATTCGGCAGGAGGGTAAACCGCTATTGACGGATGTCCGGGTTTTCGACGTTTACGAGGGTAAGGGCGTCGGGGCCTCACGCAAGAGCGTCGCCTTCGCGTTGCGGTTCTCGGCGAACAGAACACTGACCGATGCGGACGTGGATGAGCAGGTCGCGAAGATCGTGAAGTCGGTAGCCAGAGTGCATACCGCAGAACTTCGCGACTAGATTTTTATATTCGCAAAAGCGATATAGAGATTTCGAATGCGTATTCTCCCCGTTCGGATGACTTGCGCCGCCTAACAGGTAATTGCGGAATGGCCACCAGAAACAAGACACACTCGGGCAAGACCGGAAAGACACCCAAGAACGGCAGCCCGAAAAACGTCACGCCGCTGCGTAAGATCGAGGCGCTCGAGAGGCTTCGCGATCGTGTCGAGGCAGCAGCAGATGAGATACTCCGTCTGCGCTCAGAGAACGAGGAAATGGCCAAGTCCATCAACGAGTTGAGGGCTCAGCTGGACAGCCGAGATAGTCGTCCGGCGATTTCGTTCGATGGAGACCCCGACGACCTACGTGCCAAGGTGCGCGGATTTATCGATGCCATCGATACGTACCTGGATCACGAAACAGGGTAGGGTGAATCGCACTCCCACTGAAGCTGACATGGAAAAATCGATTAGGGTTCGGATCCTCGGTCGCGAATACGGCCTCCGCGTCGACGAAAACGACGAGGAGCTGACGAAGGGCATCGCGGATTATCTCGACGTCAAGATGCGTTCCTTTCGAGACGCCCATCCTGACCAGCAGGACATAACCACGGCAGTCATCGCAGGACTAGCCGTAACGGAAGAGTTGTTTTCCCACCAGAACGAAGTGCGCGAGGACAAGGATCGTGTGGCCCGCTCGCTCGACGAACTGAGTGACCTGCTCGACACCGTCTTGTACGCAAGCTGATCACTTCTGTCGTTGAAGTGAGGACTTTGCGTCGTTACCAACTCGGGTTGAACTTTTCCGCTACTCGTACGTGTATCAATCTCCTGCGGCCTGCAAAGTAAGAACCTAACATCTTTACTTTAGGGAACCATCC
Organism: Rhodothermia bacterium; assembly: GCA_018679295.1. Lineage (GTDB taxonomy): Bacteria > Bacteroidota > Rhodothermia > Rhodothermales > JABDKH01 > JAHHLP01. Next base: position 9,694 of record JAHHLP010000504.1, on the reverse strand, counting down.
TTCGCGTTTGGACAGCAGACCCCAGACCTTCGGGTTCTTGCCCTTCGGGGTGAGCCGGGGAAGCCGGAAAGACGCGAGCGGTGCCCACTGTGATATGGAGGAGGTTCTTCATATCCACGCCGCAGGATAGCCGTGAAGACGGCAAACCCCGGCCAGGTGACCTTGAACGGAACCTGCCGGGGTTTTTTTTCTGCCGAGAAAAACTATCTTGACGCACTGTTACCGGCGCCCGAACTCGCCGGATCACAATTAAGCTCGATACCAGACAATGGATATAACTACGGCAGGCGTCATCGTCGCCGTAGGTACGTTTGCCCTCGGAATAGTAATAGACAGACTCTTACTGCAGCATTTCGGCCAAAGGCGGCTCGCCAATGCGAAATCTGAAGCTCAAAGAATCATCTCGGACGCCGAAGAGGAGGCCCGGACCGTCCGCCGCGAGCGCATTGATCGCGTTGAGCAGGAACTGAACGAACGACAGCGAGAGCTCGATCGCGAGGCAGATGAGGGTAGACGTGCACTGCGGACCACGAAGGACAAGCTCGAATACAGACGAAAGAAACTCAGTCGGCGCACCGAGCGAGTCAACGACCGGGAGAAGGCTGTAATCTCAGCCGGAGAGGCTCTCGATGCCCTCAAGGCTGCCGCGGCACAGACACAGAAGGATGCGGACAAGATTCGCGACGAAGCGGCCCACCTCCTCCAGGAAGTGTCGGCCCGAGAGTCGAGACTCGAGCTGCGCGAGGAAGAGGCGGAGAGGCTGACGGAGGATGCGCGTCGGAAACGTGATCGTCTGAACACGGTCATAGAGGAACACGTCCGCAAACTTGAGCAGATCTCGGGCCTTTCTCAGTCCGAGGCCCACGAGGCGCTGATCCAGACGCTTATTGATGAGGCGAAACTGGAAGCTGCCTCGCTGATCAAAGAGATCCGGGACGAGGCCAAGCTGACGGCGAATCGTGAGGCACGAAAGGTCATCCTCAATGCCATTCAGCGGACGGCGGCGAGTCACGCTATCGAGAACACCGTGTCCGTTGTCAATATTCAGTCCGATGAAATGAAGGGTCGGATTATCGGGCGTGAGGGGCGTAACATCCGGGCGTTCGAGGCAGCCACGGGAATCGAGGTGATTGTCGACGACACGCCTGAGGCCGTGATCCTCTCCGGGTTCAATCCTGTCCGACGGGAGATTGCCCGAATCGCACTGACGAAGCTCATCCAGGACGGCCGCATTCACCCGGCGCGGATTGAGGAAGTCGTTCAGAATACGGTCGCGGAGGTAGATGAGGAGATCGTGGAGATGGGAGAGCGGACCGCTATAGACCTCAACCTGCATGGACTGGATCCGGGGCTTACCAAGATGGTCGGCAGAATGCGCTATCGGACGAGTTACGGTCAGAACCTCCTGAGTCATTCGATCGAGACGGCCCGCATCGCCTCACTGCTCGCAGCAGAGCTGGGGCTTGACTCTGCCGTCGCCCGCCGCGCTGGATTGCTGCACGATATCGGCAAAGTCGACGAGGAGGACGACGAGAATCCCCATGCAATTGTCGGGATGGAGATCTGCCGGAAGTACAAGGAATCGGACGTGGTCTGCAACGCGGTTGGGGCGCATCACGACGAGATCGAGATGACAAACAGCATCTCCCCTCTCGTCCAGGCAGCCGACGCCATGTCGGGAGCCCGTCCGGGTGCACGTCGCGAGGCGCTTGAGGCTTACATCCGTAGACTCGAAAAGCTGGAGTCACTCGCATCGTCGTTCGACGGAGTCGAGCGGGTGTTTGCGATTCAGGCAGGTCGTGAGATCCGGGTAATTGTAAACCATGACCTGGTTTCTGACTCGCAGGCCGAGATGCTGGCGCTCGACATTTCGAAGCGGATCCAGAGAGAAATGCAGTACCCCGGCCAGATCAAGGTGACCGTGATTCGCGAGGTTCGCTCGGTTTCGTACGCGAAGTAATTCGGGGCCGGCAGCAGTCTCGAGATTCGCAACCGCTGCGGGTTACGTTTACGGGGTAAGGCTGTTTTGTTGGGAAGCATGCATCAGTTTTGGACGATGGCCTCGGCTGCAAGCTCGCGGCCCGCGTCGGTGAGGATGAGATACTCACCCCGCCGACTCAGCAGACCGTCGCGTTCGGCAAACCATACCACCCTTTCAGAGAAATCCGGTGCCCAGCCCAGATGCTCCTGGAGGTGTGCCGCGCGATTCTCACGTCTCGCCTCTGGGAGTCCTTCGTGGTGACGCAGATGGATCGCCAGCATCTTCTCCGCAAAGGTCCACTGCTGGCGCCAGCGTCTCCGCAGCACAGACACAACGCCCTTGTCGGGAGCGGCCAAAAGAACGGCCGTGAAAACCAGGCCGACGGCGGTCGCCATGCATCCCGCGATCGATGCATCGAGTAGATAGGCCATCCAATAGCCTCCCAATGCACTCACAATGCCGATCACGATACTCAGTATGATCATGAGTGATAACCGATCGGTCAGAAGGTAGGCAGCCGCGGGCGGGCCGATCATGAGCGCCACGACGAGGATGGAGCCGACGGCGTCGAAGGCGCCTACCGCGGTGATCGATACGAGTGTCATCAAAACATAGTGCATGACACCTGGAAGGAAGCCAAGTGCGGCCGCCAATCCCGCGTCGAACGTCGACAGCTTCAGTTCCTTGTAGAAGGCTATGATGAACACTGTATTCAGTATCAGGATGCCACTCATCATCCAGAGTGCCTTGGGGCCGACGTCAGTTCCGAATACGACCCATCGATCGAATGGCGCGAACGCGAGTTCTCCGAGCAAAACGGCATCCGTGTCGAGGTGAACATCACCGGCGAAGCGGGCGATGAGAACGACGCCGATGCTGAACAGGATGGGAAACACGAGGCCGATGGCAGCATCCTCCTTGAGAAGCCGCGTGCGCAGGATGGACTCCACCAGAAAGACGGTGAAGATCCCTGTGACTGCCGCACCAAGGATGAGCAACGGAGAGTTGAGATCGTGCGTCACGAAAAAGGCCACGACGATCCCGGGCAGTATTGCATGGCTGATAGCATCGCTCATCATGGCCATCCTTCGGAGCACCAGAAACACTCCGGGTACCGCGCACGCTGCCGAAACGATGACGGCGATGGCCTGTATCTCGAGTTGCTCGATAGTCATCGTCCGCCTCCGTCGCGATCGTGGCGTGCCGAGGGAGCCGTAAGGCGCGTATCAATGAGAGCACGTGCTCGCGCCACTCCAGTTGCCGTCAACGCCCAAAGCGTCGGCCCGACCTGCCTGACAAAACCGCGTTCCTCGAGAATGCGGAGGTTCTGATAGGTCCGACCCGTCGGATCGCTCATGATGTTCAGAACGGCCTCCTGGTGAGGGTGGTCGGACCGTTCATGGTGTGCCGCGAGAGCAAACAGGTCCAGCAGGACTGCTTCGAGTCTGAGGCGCCGCGAGTTACGCCACTCCCTGATCCAGCGCCATACGAGACCTCGATGGGGCGATAGAAAGAGCGACACGATCACGATCGCACCCACGCAAAGCACAATAGTGGGGCCGGTAGGTATGTTGGCGGAACTGCTGCTGATCATGGCACCGGCTACACCCGAGGCCGCTCCGACCGCTGCCGACAGTATCATCATGATCCCCAGGCGATCGGTCCACTGACGCGCAGCCGCAGCGGGCGCAATGATAATCGCGCTCATCAGTACGACACCGACCGTCTGCAGCCCGATCACGATGGCGACAACGAGCAGCGTGGTCAGGGAGATGTCGAGCACTCTGACCGGCATACCCATCGTGCGGGCGAACTCCGGATCAAATGACAGGATCTTGAACTCCTTCCAAAGCACACCGACGCACAGGAGGCTCGCCAATCCGATAATCGCCATAAGTTGGACATCGGCCATCACGAGCGACGCCGCCTGACCGAATAGGAACGCATCGAGGCCGGCCTGATTGGCGTTCGGGATCTTCTGGATGTACGTTAGAAGGACGAGGCCGAACCCGAAGAACACCGAAAGCACGAGTCCCAGCGCGCCATCGTACTTGATGCGTGTCGTCTCAGTGATAGTGGTCACAGCGACGGTCGCGACCCATCCGGCCACGGCAGCCCCGAGCAGAAGCACGATCGGGATCTTGGCACCCGTCAGCAAGAAGGCGATGGCGATTCCTGGGAGTGCCGCGTGGGATATTGCATCGCCAAGCAGGCTTTGCTGTCGAAGCACTGCGTAAGTGCCAAGCGTACCCGACGTTATTCCCAGCACTGACGAGCCCAATGCCACCGTCCGGAGGGTGTAGTCCGAAAAGAGGTCCGTCAGAATATCCATATCAAGCGATGTCGCGAAGCGACCGATCCTCCGGCTCCGTCTCCTGCCGGCTGTCTGGCACGGGCTCTACACTTCTCCGGGTGTCGCGGAGAAAGCCGACCCGGCCGCCATAAGTCAGGCGCAGGTTGTCCTCAGTGAACACGTCCTCCACAGGTCCCGCAGCGATGCGGCGAACGTTGAGAAGAAGAACGCTATCGAAGTACTCCGGCACAGTCTGGAGATCGTGGTGCACGACTACTACCGTTTTGTCGCGCTGCCTCAACTCTCGGAGGAGTGCGACGATTGCGCGCTCCGTCGTCGCGTCAACGCCCTGAAAGGGCTCGTCCATGAAATACAACTCGGCATCCTGCACCAGAGCGCGAGCAAGAAACACACGCTGCTGTTGGCCTCCCGACAGCTGGCTGATCTGGCGACCCGCATAATCTGCCATGCCGACCTTCTCCAAAGCGTCGAGAGCCAGCTTTCGCTCCTCGGAGCCGGGACGCCTAAGCCATCCGATCTTCCCGTACAGTCCCATCAATACGACGTCGAGCACGTTCGTTGGAAAATCCCAGTCGACGCTGCCTCGCTGCGGCACGTAGGCTACCAGATGGCGCTGCTTCTCGTACGCCTCACCATACACCAGCACTTCACCCGCCGCTGGACGCACCAGTCCAAGGATGGCCTTGAGAAGCGTGGTCTTTCCCGCGCCGTTCGGCCCTACCACGGCCATCAGGACGCCTTTGGGCACGATCAGGTCAATGTCCCACAGAACCGGTTTGTCGCGATAGGCAACGGTCAGGTCTCGGACGTCGATCGCGTGTGCTGAGGGCTCGATGCTCTGTATCATGCTATTACGGCTGGTTCCAAAACGCCGAACTATTCACGGCTCTACTACGCCGCATAATTCACGCCTGTGGTTGCAGAACCTAGGAAGGCGTCACGCTCAGCGCGTCCACGATGGTATTGACGTTGTGGCGAAACATACCAACATACGTTCCTTCGGGCGTATCAGGTGCTCCCAACGCATCGCTAAACAGATTACCGCCGATTCGAACGTCGAAACCGCGCGAACGCACAGCCTCGCGAACTGCCTCAATCCCGCGCGCTTGTACCGAGGATGCTACGAACATTGCCGGTATGCGGTTGGACGCAACGAACTCTGCCAGATCCTGGACGTCAGCTGCTCCAGCCTCCGTTGCCGTGCTGATACCCTGTAGTCCACGGACCTCGTATCCATATGCACGACCGAAATAACCGAATGCGTCGTGCGAGGTGATCACTACGCGGGCCGACTCCGGTACTTCATTCGTCCTGCTCCTGACCCACGAATCCAGCGAGTCCAACTCGCCCAGGTACGATGCAAGGTTGGATTGAAACTCGTCACTTTGCTCGGGCACGAGCTCCGACAATGATTCCGCCACGAATGAAGCCGCACCCTTCCAGAGGCTAACATCGAACCAGATGTGGGGATCGTAATTCCCTCCAAAGTTGGGAGACTCGATGTAGATGGAATCCGGATTGCCGACCGTAACTGCGAAGGTCGGGACATTCCTCGACTTCATCTGCTCGAATATGTCGGTCATCTTGCCTTCGAGGTGGAGGCCGCCGTAGAAGATGGCTTCTGCACCTGCCATCCGCCGCACGTCACCCTCGCTCGCTTTGTAGAGGTGCGGGTCAACGCCAGGTCCCATCAGGGAGGTTACCTCGACGGCCTCTCCCCCAATAATTGCAGCGAGGTCACCAACCAGGTTAGTCGTTGCGACAACGTTGAGCTTGCCATTCTGCTGCCGATCCGCCTTTCTGGGAGAGCAGCCGAAAGCCGTCACGAGCACTGCAGCCATCACCAGGAAGCTGCCAATCAGGGAACCACGGAGCATTTTTACAGTCGCGTTAAATCAAAAGTTAGATAAGGCTAACTTTTGGGCCATCCGCATGTTTCCGCTCTTTCTGCCGGAGTCCGCAACTGTTCGGACGGCTAACCGCCAAACTCGAGGTCTTCTTGCTGGGGACTCTCGACCCAGTCAGCCACAAAAACGTTCGTATCGCGGCTCGGCTGACGATCGCCGCGGCGGTTCGAAGCGAAGACGAGCTTCGTCCCGTCGTACGAGAACATCGGGAACGCGTCGAACGTCCCCGAGTGGGTGATGCGAGTCAGATTCTCTCCATCCAGGCCAACCATGAAAAGGTCGAACTCCCGGCCGCCCTCCTCCATTTTGTGGTGATTGCTGGTAAAAATGATTTTTTCACCGCCGGGATGGAAGAACGGTGCCCAGTTGGCGCCCGGAAGATCCGTGACCTGGCGCGGATTTGAACCATCTGCATTTGCCACAAACAGATTCAGGCTTCCGGGCTCGATCAGGTTTTGAGCCAACAGTTCTTTGTAGGCCTCAGCCGCTTCCCCCTCCGGCCGACTGGCGCGCCAGACGATCGATTTGGAGTCGGGTGAGAAAAACGCACCGCCGTCGTAACCAAGATCAGACGTAAGCTGCAGAAGTTCTCCCGTCTCAAACTCATATCGCCAGAGGTCCAGATCGCCCGACCGCGTTGAGGTAAAAACGATAAACCGACCATCCGGAGATACCGTCGCCTCTGCGTCGTACCCGTCACCGCCAATCAATACTTCTGGATTAGATCCATCGGCATCCGCGACGTAGATGTCGTAGGAGGGAAAGATCGGCCAGACATATCGCCCTGAGGCGAAGGGGGTGTACTCCGGACACTCTCTACCGCCCTCGTGCGTCGACCCGTAGACAATGCGTCCGTCAGGCAGGAAGTACGCACATGTTGTTCGACCGAAGCCGGTCGACACGAGGCGGTACTGCTCACCGTCCTCCAGGGGTGTACCATCCGCGTTCATCACGAAAATCTGGTCGCAGCCTTGTGAAGAAAGGTCCTCCGAATCACTTTGGAAGATCAATTGCTCGTCATCATAGCTCCAGTACGCTTCGGCGTTGTTGCCACCGAAGGTGAGTTGGCGAATGTTTCGGAGATGCATTTCTCCGGAAAAGCGGAGAGAGTCCTCGGAGGCCTCATAGACGGCGACCTCTTCGGGGACCTGCTGCGAATCCACACAGGCGGCTACCGCGAGGCTTAAAATTGCTATGAAGGCGAATCTGAAAGCGTGGGGCATTGTTGACGTCATTTAGCTAAGGCGCCGTTAGACGACGCTCGTTTTTTCAAGAACTCCTGACGGTCCGGCCCGTCCGCATGTACGACGGGCACCCGACCATACATCACTGTGACGACGGTGAGACGGCCTTCGATCTGACGGTGATCAGATCTTGGGAATCGACACCGACTCCGGACAAAAAAAGTATCGAGCCCATGGCATTTGAGGTGCAGAATTTTCAAGAAGACGTCCTCGACAAGAGCCGAGAGATACCAGTCGTAGTCGACTTTTGGGCGCCGTGGTGCGGCCCTTGTCGAATCCTTGGACCGGTACTCGAAGAGCTGGCGGCGGACAACGGCGAGGCGTGGAAACTGGTTAAGGTCAACACCGACGAAAACCAGGAGCTCTCTATTCAGTACGGCATCCGCGGAATACCGGCCGTGAAGATGTTCGTCGACGGCGAGGTTGTGGACGAGTTCACCGGGGCTCTGCCAAAGCATGCTGTCGAGCAGTGGCTGTCACGCGCGGTCCCGAGCAAGAGTCAAAACCTCGTGGACGAAGCGAGACAAGCTATCGAAGAGGGCAGGAACGACTCTGCAAAAAAACTTCTCGAAACCGCGTTGTCCGAAGACGCCGGTAATACGGCTGCCGCTTTAATGTTGGCGCAACATGTTCTTTTCGATGAGCCCGAACGAGCCAGACAGCTTGTCGAGAGCGTCGAGATCGTCGACCCCGTTCTGCAGCAGGTCGGGGGAGGAATAGTCGTGATCAGCCGGCTCCTGGCGATGAATCCACCCTTTGATAATCTTCCCGGAGGCACGGGCAAAGGCTCCTACATTCGGGCCATTGAGGCGCTCACGCAGGAACAAGTGGCGCAAGCGCTCGAAGCTTTCATCGAAGTCATCTCAACAGATCGGTACTACGACGACGACGGCGCGCGAAAGGCCTGCCTGGCGCTATTCAGCATGCTGGGAGAACAGCACCCGGTCACAAGAGAATACCGTCCACAATTCAACATGGCATTGTATTAGTCTCGCTACTCGGCGATGGCACCGCCGCACCCGCTGCCGGCTCCCGCCGTGCATCCGTAGCAATGCCGATGCGTCCGGATGTCGTGGTCCAGCCAATGATCCAGCGAAAAGTCTTTTACATGCGGTCGCTGAGCGTTACCCATGTCCATGTGCATCAGCAGCTGCTGATTAAAGTCGCAGTCGTACAAGTATCCGTCCCACGACACCGATAGCGTGTTGCGGCACATGAGGCCCGCTATGGTGGCCGGGTTGAAGGCGTTCACCAACCGTTCGAGATACTCACCCAGCTGATCCTTCTCGAGAAGCCATTCCAGATACCGCGACATCGGCATGTTGTTGAGCGCAAGGAGGCGGTCGAAGTGAACGCCGTGATTTCGTTCAAGGGCTTCCTTCCATTCCCTCTCCAGCGAGTCTTGGCTTCCGGCCAGAAACGCACCTACCGGGTTCGTAACGAGCGTCAGTCGCCGATCCGGGTCGCCGAAGCCATACCCTACTGAGTTAAGCAGGTGGAGGGCCTCAAGAGACTTCTTGTACGCGCCCTCGCCACGCTGCGCGTCCGTTCCGAACCTGCGATAGTGCGGCAGTGAACAGACGACTTCAACGTTACGGTCGGCAAACCATTGCGCAAGGTGGCGGTAGCGACGGGTCGTCAGAATGGTCAGGTTACACCTGTCGAACACGTGAAGCCCCTTTCGCGTGACCTCGTCCACGAGATACTCAAAGTGGGGATTGAGCTCCGGCGCCCCACCCGTCAAATCGACGGTGTGCGCTCCGCTCACGTCGATAGCCCGCAAGCAGGCTTTCACCGTATCCAGGTCCATGTTCTCGTCGGTGCGGTCGGGCCCCGAATCGACATGACAGTGCCGACAGGTCATATTGCAAAGCTTGCCCAGGTTGATCTGGAAGATCTCAAGCTTCTGCGGACGCAGTGCATCCCAGCCGGCCGCCGTCACGTCAGCAAAGAAATCACCTGTGCCTGTCGGACCACTATTGATCAGGGCACCTTCCAGCGCTCGAAACTGCTCATCCGGCGAGGCCAGCGCTGATCTGCGATATGCAAGACTCGTCGTTGACCGCGGCCCCTCGACGTCAAGCATCGATCCATCGCCGCCAATGGTGTCGAGGGGTATTAAGGTTTCTGACATAGTCGGATTGTTCTCTCTACCTGATTGAGCCAATACCTGGCTACATCGTGAGTTTTTTGGCTTGCTCGAGCATCTGCACCCCATGCACCAGGGAAGCTCCACCCCGGATAGCCG
>JAHHLP010000445.1 GCA_018679295.1 Rhodothermia bacterium | reverse complement strand
GTCCAGGGCTTACCCCGAGTGCGAGGGCTGGAAATACGTCCGTAACCAGGTTCAGAAACAGGATCTGTAGCGGGAGGATTGGCAATGGTCCCCCGGCCAACGTCGAGACACCGACGACAAGTACTTCGCTCAGGTTGCATGACATCAGGTACACGACAAACGTCCGGATGTTGTCGAATATGATTCGCCCCTGACGGATTGCCTCCACGATAGACGTGAATGCATCGTCCAGCAGGACTACGTCCGCTGCCTCCTTTGCCACCTCGGTTCCTCGCGCTCCCATCGCGATTCCGATGTCCGCTTTCTTGAGTGCGGGCGCGTCGTTTACGCCGTCGCCGGTCATTGCGACAACGCGACCAGCCCGCTGATGCATCGAAATCAGGTCAAGTTTTTCCCGCGGAGATACGCGAGCGAAGATCCTCACGTCCAGAAGATCGGAATGCGGTGGCGCGCCAGAGAGCGCATCCGGTAATTCGGACACCTCACTTCCGAGCACGACTCGACCACCGGCGTTTCCAAGACCTACGCTCGCTGCTACGCTCGCGGCCGTACCGGGCTGGTCCCCGGTTACCATCACAACCGTTAGTCCCGCGGATTCACAGTCAGCCAGCGACGACCGGACGTCCTCGCGAGGCGGATCGTACAGGCCGACAAGACCCAGCAGGTCCAGACCCGAATACGGGTCGCGTTCCGGGCGATCTTCAATCATCTTGATCGCCATAGCAAGTACTCGTTGGCCGGACATTCCCATGCGCTGCGAATGGTCAAGCCACCCTTCTCGCTGCTCTCCATCGAGGGTCCTTGGGCCGCCTCCAGCAATCACCCGCGTTGACGAGACTATAACCTCTTCTGGCGCTCCCTTTATTGCCATTAAATAGCCGTGCTTGAGGCGATGATAGGTGGCCATCATCTTGACCTCGGGATCGAAGGCCTCCTCGCCCTCTCGGGGAAAGTCGCCCCGTAAGTCCTCGGGACAGATACCACTTTCATCGAGCCACCGAAACAGCGCCCGCTCCATCGGCTCACCGCCTCCATTGTCTTCGCCCGATACCACGTCGTTGCAGAGGGCTGATACAAGCGCGATACCGGCAAACGGATCTTGTCCTGCGAGGCTGGCATCAATCTGCACGTCCGGAAAGTCGTCGGCCTCGACGCGGCCCTCCGCCGTCACCACCTCGGCCACGGACATCCGGTTCTCCGTGAGGGTGCCCGTCTTGTCCGTAAAGATTACGTGCGTCGACCCCAGGGTCTCGACTGATGCCAGCCGATTGACTAGGACATTGCGCCTTGCCATCCTTCGGACGCCGGCAGCCAATGCAATCGTCGCGACGATCGGAAGCCCCTCCGGTATCGCGGCTACCGCCAGAGCAACGGCAGTTTGTAACATCAGATACAGGTCCTTGTCGGTCGCGACACCTATAACCGCGATCAAGACACCGATAATCACGGTCAGGCCTACGAGACGCCTTCCGAGACGATCGAGTCGGCGTTCCAGCGGCGTAGATTCTGACCGGGCCCGCCTTGAGAGGTCAGCGATTTGGCCGAGCTCGGTGGCCTGGCCCGTGGCAAACACAACGCACTTGGCGGTACCCCGCGATACGGCGGCGCCCTTGTACAGCATAGAACTCCGCTCGTGAATCGGTGAATTCACTCCCACCGGCTTCGGGGCTTTGGAAACCGGCAGGCTTTCGCCGGTCAGAACCGACTCATCCGATTCGAGGCGCGAGCTCTCGAGGATGCGCAGGTCCGCAGGTACTACGTCGCCTGCTTCGAGCGTAACGACGTCTCCAGGCACGAGCTCTTCGGCGGGAACGATACGCACTTGCCCGGATCTCATAGCCCGCGCACTCTGGGATCCAAGTCGAAGGAGCGCCTCCATCGAGCGCTCCGCGCGCAGTTCCGTCACGAAACCTATCGCCGTGTTCAGAACAATCACCGCGACGATCGCAATTGCCTCTAGCGACTCGCCAAAAATCAGGGCGACCACGAACGCACCGGCCAGCAGCAAGATGATCACACTCCTGAACTGGCGAACGAGTATCTCAAACGCACCGACCGGTGGCCTGACATCCAGGACGTTTGGACCGAAGCGACGCCGACGCCCGGTCACTTCTGAATCGGAGAGACCGACCTCGATATCTGTCGACAAGAGTCGCGCGACATCCGAAATCGGCGCCGACCAGACCGTGGATCCGGGGGGCGGCCTCACGCCATCACCGATTGCGGAAATCCTGGAGATTTCCGTCTTGGCTGGCGGGCTCGTGGTCACAGTTACCCCTCTTTTTCGGCGCTTGCCAATGGCGTCCGGGGCGCATCTTCTACCGGCGTGATCGGAATCACATATACCGGCACGTCCGCTACGCGAGCCACTTTCTCAATGGTGCTCCCGAAGGCGACCCGTTCGAGCGGTGTCACCCGACGCTTTGCCATTACGATGAGGTCGCTGTTGAATTTCCTTGACGCCTGGTCGATTGCTTCAGCGGCAGACCCTTCCGCCACATGAATGCTATGAGGCACGTACGAGCCCTCTATCGACGCAACAAGATCTTGCAACTCGTTCTCTACATCCGAGAGGATGGTCGGCACCAGATCGCGAATTTTCTTGATACCGGTTAAGGACACCGGAAGCGAATACGGCTCAACGACGTGCAGGATGTCCATGTGAGCGTGGTATCCGCTTGCGATCGCACGTGCTTCCCGAAGCGCGGATCGAGAGATCTCCGACAGGTCGACAGGAACGAGTACTCGATCGATGGGATCTCGAATCGACTCCGCTTTATGCGACTTCACGATGAGCAGGGAGCAGGTCGAACTCTGCATGACGCGGATCGCAACGCTTCCGAGGAACAGGCGCTTTATTGCCCCCCTTCCATGTGAACCGACGGCCAGCAAATCCGCGCGTTGGTCCTTCACATACTCGAGCAGCGCCTCTGCGATGTTCGGGGCACGCGTATGAACGAAGCGCGTGCGCAGTTCTCCGAAGTCGACGTCCTTCACGAACCTTCGCATCAGGCCGTCCGACTCTTCAATGAGCCGCTTTTCCACCTCCTCCTCGTTCACGGCCGATCGGAGTACCTCAACCAGCGGATTGGAACCGAACACATCGATCACATGGACCACGTGCAACTCGGCATCAGCCGACTTCGCCATGAACAGGGCCTGCTCCAGCGCCGCGTGAGACGTCGCCGAGAAATCCACCCCGACTACTATTCTCCTGTGCACGACCCTGGCCTACTTTTCTCTTTCCCGAAGCATAAACCGAATCGGGATCGCCATGTTTACCCGGACAGCTCGTCCCCGCTGCATGCCGGGTTTGAATTTGAGCTTTAGCACGGCCGCGACGGCTGCATCGTCGAGAATCTGACCAGCCGATTTCACCACCCTTGGAGATGAACCGGTTCCATCCGGCTCCACCACAATCTGCACGACGACAAGGCCCTCCATCTGAGCCTGTCTCGCGATCACCGGGTACTCGAGGTAATCGTAGATCTTTCCGGGCCCGCCGACAATCTCAGGCATCTGTTCAACCACGACAAAGATCTCGTCGAGGTCTTCCTCCGGTTCTTCCTCGACCGGCGCCTTCGGCGGCGGCGGCACGTATGCCGGCGTCTCTGTGATGTCAAGGGTCACGTCGAGGTTGAGCTCCTCATCATCCATCACGGTATCGTCGGCCACCTCGACGGGAACGGGGGGCCTCGGCGGTGGAGGAGGTTTCACGACTTGTTTCGTCTGCTGTATCTCCTCCATTGTTACTACTTCCTGCTGCGCCAACTGGATATCCAATGTGCCGCTCGACTGGTAGATGGGCGCACGCATAACGGCGGCTAACAGGAAAAGTGAGAGTGCGAGACCAATCTCCACTGAGAGATGGTAGTGCGTCCTCCACTCCTTGCCTTTCGACTTGTTGATAACGCGCCTTCCAAGTACCGTGTCTTCGGTGTCCGCGCGATCTGACTTTGCGCCTGCTACGAGTTCTTCCGTGTCAGACGTTCCATCCTTCCAGTGGGGCGACGGTCGGCGCACGTCCCGCCACCGCGGTGATCTCTTTAGAACAGTCATTGTTATATCTCCCACAGCCGTATGGCCGGACCTTTCCCGTGTGGATCAGGAGTTTAGCGACGCCCTCAAGGTGCTTCAAAGAGGCACACCCTACTTATGCGGCAGGGTGGCTACCGGCTCGGCTGTAGATGAAACCCCGTCACCCGGGGATCGGTCGAACTGCCCGTTATCCGATACCCGCTCGGACCCTCAGGCGTGCGACGATATCCCTGTCGGTCTTATCGGGACGTACAGGCGACCTGCCGAACGACTTCACGGTGAGGATAGAGCACGGGGCGGCCTGCACAAGTTTCTCCGCGACGTGCCCGATTCGTGCCCGACGGTCCCCGGTGGCGCCATGCGAGTGTATCGCCAGAAGATCAATTCCGCGTTGGCGGATGTGGTCCAGTATCACGCGATCGGCGGCCCCGCGTTCAATTGAGAAGCGTCCGGGTGGCAAGCCGTTGTTCGTAGGTGGCGCGTCACCTGCATCCACTTCACCGGCACCTTCGCGAACGTATAGATACTCGACCTCGGCATCGAACATGTCAGCAAGCTCACGACCGAGTCGGATGGCAGCCGGAGTAAAGTGCGAGAAGTCTATGGCAACGAGAATACGCCTTACGTCGACCGAACCGTGAACGAAGCGAGGACTGGTAAGAAGGACAGGGCATTCGGCGGTTCGAACGACGTACTCGCACGTAGACCCAAGTGCCTGTCCATACGCACCCAGGTACGTCAACAACCTGTCGGTTGTCCGGGAACCATGCTTACCCATCAGGATGAGCTCGACTTCCTCTTCCCGTGCGAATCGCAGGATCGCTTCTGCAGGACGTTGTCCCACACGAGTCACGAGGGCGGCCGAATCCTCGGGCAGCGTCCCGTACCGTGAAGTGACTTCCGCCTCAAAGTCGGCTGCGGCTTCGCTGCTCCGTGCAACATGCATGATGTACAGGAAACCGCTGCTCTTGGAGCTCACGTATCGGGCAAGATGAAACGCTGCCTCGGCCCCGGCTGACGAGTCCGTGGCAACCAGCATCTTCCTGAAGTCAAGATTGGGCAAGCGCACGGTTAGCGACAATCGGATGTGATGAAGTCATGCAGCAACTTCTTCTTGCTTTGAACCTTCATTGTGGGCCGGCACAGCCTCCTCGCGGGGCAGTATCATCACCGGGCAAGGCGCCGTTCGGACAACGGTCTCTGCCACGGATCCTATCAGGACGTGCGTGAGGCCGGTCAAGCCGTGTGTCGACATGACGATCATATCCGACTCTTGCACCTTTGCATAGCTGACGATCTCCTTGGCCGCGTGTCCCTGCCGCAAGGCAAAAGTCACGGGCACTTCAGGCCCGTCCACAGAGTTGTAGAGCTTCTCAAGTTCTTCCAGAGCCTTACGATCAAGGTCCGGGCGGAGGTCGTACACTGAGAAGACACCTGTGTTATAAAATGCCGGATGGACCGCTTCCTCGACAACATGGAGGATGTCCAAATCCGCACCATAGGCCTCGGCCATCACTCGCGCTGCTGCAAGCGTCTTGCTGGACTCTTCCGAGAAGTCAATTGGGACGAGAATGGACTTGGTCTCCAGGCCGAGCCGATAGTCCGTACTACCTCCAATAGTCAGAACGGCTGTCGGCGACAGCCGAACAATCTCCTCTGCAACGCTCCCAAGAATCAGCCGCCTGAAACCTCGCCGTCCATGTGTGCCGGCAACCAGCAGGTCAATGTCATGGGTCGCTGCGTACCGCAGTATCGCTGCCGCAGGCGCAATGTCTCTTTCGACTGAATAGGCCACGACCGTGTCATCCGCAACGAGGTGAGCAGAAGCAGCCTTCTGGTACATGTGCTCCATCTCCGTCTGCAGCGAATCCTTCTCCGTTCGGGTCAAATCACCCTCTTCAAACGGCACGTGCACGTGGACGAGATGGAGCTCAACGGCACGCGGACCAATGAACTCTATCCCAGCCTCAAGTGCGCGCTGCGAGTCGGGGGAAAAGTCCACTGCTACCAGCACCCGGGCCGCCTGTGCCGGATTCGGCGTTCTAACGGGATGCGGTTCCATTTTGTCCTCCTTTGTCGTCTATTGGTTGATGTCTTGACGGGAGCGTCTGTTGGTTGACTGGTTGACGGGAGCGATTCTAACGTGAAGGTATCTCGAAGGAATCGGCCCTTGTGACGGGAATGAGTCCTTAGTTCAGGTAAGGGGATGCAAACGGGGTCCGCAGGGATATCACCTACCTTCCACGTAGGGGCGATGTGCGGCGGTCAGTGTGAGAAAGGCCTTCCCTTGGAGTGCTGTCGCGATCCCACAGGAGGCCCGCAAGACCTCATCGATCCTGTCTCAGATCAGAAGTCCTTGACGCGAAATCTGCGAAGGCCGAGAACCAGGGGCACTCCCAACCAGACAAGCAACGCCAGCGACGAAAGCCCGATGCCGAGCCACGTACCGAAGAACCGCTCAAAGACCGCACCCGTGTACCCCATGAGCGCTGAAATGTCGAAGTTCAGGAGCAGAATAATCCGAGCGAGATCGACAGGATTCAGCAGTGCAAGCACCAGCACGGGGATCTCGAGAGGATACTCGGAGAATACATTCACCACGTACAGGATGAGGCCGTCATAAAGAACTGTTGCACCCAGCCAAACGAAGATGGCAATACTCATTCCCCGCACCCGATCCTCGACCACATTTGCTATCACGAACGCAACCGCAACAAAAACGAGAGTGAGAGCCACACCTGCCGAAATAATGGTCATCAGTAACGAGCCCGCGTCTTCAATCGTCGACCAGAACATCGCGACAGGGACCAGGACTCCCACCGCGAATGCCGCCGATAGCGGCAGCGCCAACCCTGCGTACATCCCTCGAAAGAGCGCGCGCCGACTTACAGGCTGCGACAACAACAACTCGATGAAATCCCGCGAAGCATAGAGATACATGGTACCGTAGAGTAGCCCCACCAGGGGAATCAACGTCAGGATCACATTGATCAGACTCAGCACCGCGGCGCGTCCACCGCCGCCGTAGTACAACAGGCCGGCCGTTAGGAGCGCATAGAACGCTGCGTACACGATCAGCCACGTACTGCGAAAAAGGTCTTTGACCTCGTACGCGAGGATGTGCCGGGTGACTTTCATTTGACGACCTCCTCCATCAAGCGCGCAATGGCCCGTTCGAGCCGATCGGTACCGGTTCGCTCGCGCATCTCGCGGGGCTTCCCTTCGAAGGCAACGCGACCCGCGTTCAGGTATACAACCTGATCGGCCAATTCGTCGACTTCACTCATGATATGTGAGGTCAGTATGACCGTGCCGCCGTCGGATCTGAATTGCAGGATCCGGTCCTTAAACTTGCTGCTCGATCGCGGATCCAGCCCAGCCGTAGGCTCATCCAGAATCAACAGCCGCGGATTGAAGAGGAACGCGATTGACGCGCTGATCTTCTGCCGTGTACCACCCGACAGACTCCGAAGCGGCTTGTTGAGGTCGGACTCTATCTCGAAGTCGCGCAAAAGAGTTGTGTCGTAATCGTGCCCGGCGCTGCGCAAGTCCTGTAAGAAACGAATTACCTCACGGGCAGTGAGATTCTCCGGAAACGTAGCCTTCTGCGGCATGTAGCCGATCGATTCTCTGTACCGGTAATCAACGGCGACGTTTACGCCTCCGACCGAAATCGCTCCGGAGTCGGGTGTAGCAAGACCCAGTATGCACTTGATGAGAGTGGTCTTTCCGGCAGCATTCGGGCCCAGCACCGCGGTGACGCGCCCTTTAGTAACATCCAGGCTCAGATCGCGAAGTACCTTCAGCCGGCCGTACGATTTTTCGAGATTTCTGACCGAGATCATACCACTCAGCTCTGATGCCTCGGCGTTGTTCGTTCGACTCGCCGCATACGTGGTTGCTGATCGACGAGACTCTCGGGAGTAAGGACGGGCAGTACCCGCTCAAGCGTGTCGAGAAGGTCGACAAGAAAACTGCGAAGGAGAATCAACGCCGGCTCCTCTCTTTCGACCACGAGGGAAAAGAACCGGACCGGTCGAAAAGGCACGTCTCCAACTCCGTCCCGATCGAGGTCATAGCCCTGATAGCGATCCCAGAAATTGCCTTCAAAACTGGAATACGCACGGCTGCTGTTTGTGGAGACGTCGAACGTGTTACCGACGAAGTTGTTACGGGAAAAAATGTTGTCTATGGCGTTGGCCATGATCTTGACGGCCCACCCGTTAGCCTCGAAGTCGTTGTCGGCTACTTCCATCCGGTTCGCGCCCTCGGCCATTATCCCGATCGTGTTGTCCAGAAAGACATTACCAACAATACGGCTATCATCGATGTCCTTCAGAAGGAGGCCGTAAGAGGCACTACCCCAGTTGTGCTCAAAGCGGTTGCCGATCATTTCGACGCGCTCCGTGTACATGACGGCCACACCAGCATCGTTGTATTGGAAGAGGTTGTCGACATACCGGCATCGATCAGAGAACATGAAATGTAATCCGTACCGCAGGTTGTCGACCGATTCGTTGCGCTCGATCGTGGCATCCTCGACGAACTCGAGGTAGATGCCATCACGTTGGTGTCGAATCACATTGTCGAGGATCTTTAGGTCGCGTGAGTACCATGCGTGGATGCCGTTGCCGGCGGCGGTCTGCCGCTCTGCGCGACCGATGATCGTATTTCGCGCCACGGTGCAACCGGACGTTTTCGCGAGATATACAGCGAAGAAAGTGTCTTCAAAACGGTTGTCCGAGATGTAGCAATTATGGCCCGCATCGACCTTAATGGCCGCACGATCCTCCACGAAACTCACGCCCACGTTCCTGAAGACAAAGCCGGTGATGGACACGTCCGGAGCGGTCACGAGAAGAAGGCCGCGCTCCGTATCCCCATCCAGGATGGCACCCGGCTGTCCGTGGAGCACGAGCGATCGATCAATCTCGATTGTGGGTTCGTGGTAAACACCTGCAGAAACCAGGATGGAGTCCCCGTCTTGCGCGAGAGCGACAGCCTCCTGTATCGACCGGACATCGCCCTCCGGGCCGACCACGATGGTGCGGGCGGTGACCTGAAACGCGCTCGGCGCGGCCGTCAAGATTATTCCCGCGATCGCGAGAAAGATTCGCGTCTTCATGGTGGTGGACTGAAAGCGTGTAGCCGGACGTTTGGTCTGGACTATCGGGTCATTGATGCCGGATGCATCCCGCCGTGCGACGAGACGAGGCGGACCACCTCCTCCCATCCCATGGTTTTTCCTCCGAAAGCATTGATGGCCTTTTCGTTATCCATGATTGGACCGAAGGCAGCGAGATTCATGCCCATAGGACTGGCAATATTGTCGCTGTGGAGGATTGTCGCATCCTTAATCTCGACGAGCGAGCCAGGGCTGGCAAAATCCGCAACCCATAGAGAGTGTACGTGCTGCTGATCAAACTCCGGCGTCCCGACATGACTTGCAAGACATTCGATCGAATCGAAACGGTATACCTTCCCTTTCGCACCAACCAGTTCGGCGCCGTAGCGTTCGTCGAGAATCGTCATTCGACAGAAGTCGCACTGATCCTCACCGTATCGTATCGGTGAAGGACCCGGCGTACAGCCAGACAGGGCAACACTGGTTCCGATCAGTCCGGCCACTAGAGCGGCGGCCATCTTCGGATTCGGGCTGTCCGATGTCGCTGCGGGCCCGGTCTTCCTCCGATTCCGAACCGCCGCAACGAGTACTGAACCGAGCGATATGAACGTGATCCATCCGCCAAGGGCCGGCCAGGATGAGGCGGTAAAGTTCAGCAGCTTTTTCGAGCCAATGAGCGGCGGCTGATAGTTCATACCCGGGATCTTGATGATCGCAGTCTCAGCATCGAGGTTGTGGCCGTAGTCGTATTCCCATAGGTAGAAATCCACCAGGCCCACGACAGCTCCGACCATAAAGATGGCAATCCAGCTCCACATCATGAACCGCTTACCCGAGGCCGCCCCAGCAAGGCCGAATACAATCATGAAACCGATGAACCACGGCATGATCTTCAGCTCCGGAATGGAGTCGGGGACGATCGTCTTCATTCCGATGTAGTGGTTCAACCCATTGATGTTCTGGAGATCGTGCTCGTTCTCACCCGTTATCGCGTCAATCCAGATGTACAGTCCAAGTCCTTCCGGATACTGCGGGGCATCCAGCGATATCTTCCAGATCGGAAAGATGTAGACCAGGATCAGTGCGAGTGACGCGGCAGCAAGTACGATTCTCGATTGAGTCGTCATAGTTTCTCTCCACGACCAGGGCCGCACCGGTTTTGGTGCGGCCCTTCGTGACGCAGCTTGGTTATCCAGCTGACTTCAGTTCTCCGGTACCGTACGCCAGCGGCGTCCTCGAACCGGCGGGCGATACCCGGACGTATCCCTGCATCTCCTGATGCAGCGCCGAACAGAAGTCGGTGCAGTAGAACGGGTACACACCCTCAGCCTTGGGGTACCATTTGAGTGTCCGCGTTTCGCCCGGCATGATCAGCAGTTCTGCCGTTGCCATTCCGAGGATCGCGAACCCGTGCGGGACGTCCCAATCCTGCTCGAGGTTGGTCACGTGGAAGA
>JAHHLP010000320.1 GCA_018679295.1 Rhodothermia bacterium | reverse complement strand
GAGTTGGGCAGGTCGGCGGGTCTTCGATCAGAAGGCATGGTGGCGGCAGTCCGGCGTGTCGCGGGATTCTAGGTACCCAGTGTAACCTCCTTGCTCTCCTTCTTGAATGCGGGGGAAAGCCCGATTGTCATCCGTCCCTGAAGTTGGTAATGTCCGGAGAAGAGAGAGTTAGCCACCGGGGAGGAAGGAGATGGCATACACGATTCAGGGCGTCCGCTACTACTACACTTCCGTACGAGACGAGCCCGGCGAGGGATATCGGGTCCTGTCGCTGCTCGCCGAGATAGGAATCAATCTTCTGGCGTTCACCGCTATTCCGTTCGGGCCGACGCGGACGCAGTTTACGATTTTCCCCGAGGAACCCTCACGACTTGAGGCTGAGGCACCCCGTTCGGGGCTGAAGCTCGACGGCCCTTACCCGGCGCTTCTGGTGCAGGGCGACGATGAGTTAGGAGCATTGGCCGGCGTTCATCGAACCCTCTTTGAGGCCGGAGTGAACGTCTACGCGTCATCCGGCGTCTCCGACGGGCGAGGAACCTACGGTTACGTCTTGTACGTCCGGCCCGAAGACTTCGAAGCAGCGCTCGACACATTGAAGGCTAAATAGCAAAAGGAACGCAGTTCCTTTCCAATAGTGTTGGCAAGGTTAGCCCCCGTGCCTGGCACTTTGGTGGGCATGTGAGGACGAGCGCATGCGGTCAGAAAACCGCCCTCGCTATTGACCATGTCGTCTCTGTATGGTACATACGTTGATCTATGATATCCATCGCATCATCACCCAGCGAATCATGAGTATGAAGACCCCTGAGCTATCTCGCGCGTACCTGCGGCTGTTAACGCTTGCACTACTCACGTGCGCGATCGTCATCCCCGATGCAATTGCACAGCAAGCCGTCCTTGGAGAGAACTGGCAGCAGTTGCCCGGTCGGGCCAAGGACATTGGTGGCGGTGCGGATGGATCCGTCTGGATCATCGGCGAGAACGAATCCATCTACCGGTGGAATGAGGAAGGGTACGCCTGGGAGAGGTCTTCCGGTACCGCCAACCGAATCGCGGTCCTGGCTGACGGGACTCCCGTCGTCGTCAACAAGAAGGACGAGGTCTACAAGAGACGCGGCGGCAACTGGCAGCAGCTTCCGGGCAAGGCTCGCGACATCGGTGCGGGTGCGGATGGCTCGCTGTGGATCATTGGCGACAACAAGGGTATCTATCAGTGGAACGATGACGCGTATTCCTGGGAGCGGGTGAAGGGAGAGGCCGTTCGAATTGCCGTAATGGCAAGCGGTACCCCCGTGGTGGTTAACGACAAGGAAGAGATCTACATGCGCAGGGGCGGCAACTGGCAGCAATTGCCGGGTCGCGCCAAGGACATCAGCGCGGGCGCAGACGGATCGCTGTGGATC
The DNA here is from genome assembly GCA_018679295.1 of Rhodothermia bacterium. GTDB lineage: Bacteria > Bacteroidota > Rhodothermia > Rhodothermales > JABDKH01 > JAHHLP01. The sequence goes on along the minus strand of JAHHLP010000320.1, from coordinate 5,509 downwards.
ATCGGCGAGAATGGGAGCCCTTACCAATGGAACGACGGGGCCTTCTCGTGGCGACAGATGCGGGGAAGCGGATCGCAGATCGCCGTATCAGGCAACGGGCAGCCATATTTGGTCAACTCGAAGGAAGAGGTGTACCGCATCGCCGTGAAAGATGTGGTCTGGATGGACGACTAGGCGGAGTCACTACTGTTATTTACGGCTAACGGCCATCGCCTTCCTTAGCGTTTCAGTCGCCCTCCGGCTCGTCGGGAACATCGATGCCCATACGACGGGCGCGCGCCCTCCATTTCTCGCGGGCCAGCCGCTGCATGTCTTCCACCGAATCGGCCTCGTCCATGATCTCGAGCCCCAGCAGCGTCTCCACGATGTCCTCGAGGGTGACGAGCCCTGACGTGCCACCATACTCACCGACGACGATCGCAACGTGCATGCGCTCCTGCACGAGCTTGTCGAAAAGATCAGCGAGTGGCATGGTTTCAGAGATAGCAAGAATAGGCGTATTCAGGGAGGCGAGGGTCGTTTCGCCCTCGCCGCGGGCAGCGTGCAGCAGAATCTGCGATTTGAGCACGAACCCGCGTATACGGTCCTTATCGTTCTTGTAGATGGGGATTCTGGAGAACTGCAGATCCGGGTGCTTCTCCAGTACCTCTTGCACCGTACTCTCCTCCGCAAGCGCAAACATCACCGTACGAGGGGTCATGACGTCGTGCGCCCTCAGCTCTCCAAACCTCAACAGGTTCCGAAGGATGTGCGACTCCTGTGCCTTGAGCACTCCTTCTCTGAATCCGAGGTCGGCCAGCGCCTGAAATTCGTCGCGGCGAATCGTCACCTTCTGCCTGTCTCGGGCGAGGAGCCACGTCAATCCCTCTGCGAGTTTGACGAGCGGCCACATCAGCCAGATTGTCGGTACGAGCAGGCGCACGACGTGTCCTGCCAGTCCGCGCCAATAAAGGGCACCGAGCGTCTTGGGGATAATTTCCGAGAAGACGAGAATCAGCATTGTGAGTATGGCAGACGCGATGCCGAGGTACGCGCTACCGAACACGACAGCCGCCTGTGCACCCGCGCCCGCCGCTCCGACGGTGTGTGCGATCGTGTTGAGACTGAGAATGGCAGCGAGCGGACGATCGACGTCCCGCTTCAGGTCAGCAAGCTTCCGGCCAACCACACCTCCCCCGGCCTCCATCCCCGCAACAAACGAGGGCGTAACACTGAGGAGAACCGCCTCCATGATCGAGCAAAGAAACGACACCCCAAGAGCCAGGACGACGTAAAAAACGAGAAGAGCCATCTGCGGAGTGTAGGTTGCTTGACCCAGCCAGCAGATGTCGCTGACCCTGGACTGTCAGGTCAGCATCTTCGATAATCCTGCCGGGGGAGTTGAATCGAATATACTGTTCCGCGAGAATCCCGCCCGGACGTCGGGCCCGGCCCAGAATCTGGCTACACCCCTTCCCGATCAGCCCACCAAACCGCAAGGCAGGTCATTTCGGTGATGCTACCGATATGCAGCTTCTTCTTCATGCGAAGCCGATGCGTATCGACCGTCTTGCGCGATACGTTGAGCTGCTCCGCGATCTCACGCGCTGACAGGCCCCGGCCCATCAGCCGGAAGATCTCCTTCTCACGATTACTCAAGACCTCGGATGGTAAGAACGATCGAGGTTCGGGGTCCGACAGGCTTTGCAACAACTGCCTGTTGACTGCATCGCTGACGTATACCTCCCCGGCCAGAACGCGAGCAACTGCTTCGGTAAACACGCCGATAGGCGCCTTCTTCATTACGTAACCACCTGCACCGGCATGAATTGCGGCCGCCGCATACCTCAATTCATCGTACCGGGACAAAACGAGAATGCGGGTCTGGGCACGCATGTGCTTGATCTTCCGCAGGAAGTCCAATCCGATCAAACCGGGAACGGCGACCTCAACAATACACAGGTCAGGACGGGCCCGCTTGACGGCCTGCAGGGCGGACTTCGTGTCTCCGGCTTCACCGCATATCTCCAATTCAGTGTCGCGCTCGAGGATGAGCCTGACCCCGGTGCGAGTCAACGGGTAATCGTCGACGATGAGAACCTTGTTCATGCGTGCACCCATTCGCTGGCAATACGCCACTCGCCTTCCGGACAGCAATCGGGAGGCGACGATGTAATCAAATCGATTACAGAGTCATGATCGCCCATGGCCGTACCGCAATCTGAAATGCATCTCCCATGCTTGTGGCGGGAATTGCCCACTGTGATATATGCGTGATTTCCTTACACGGAGGGTCAGGTGTTGCCGTATGGCCGCAACGACGAACGATCGGCCCGGTATGTAAAGGGTTGAGAGGCCAACTGTTTAGGATCGAGTATGGTCGTCGTGTTTTGTTCGTGCGCGTTCCGGTGTAACCGATCCGCTACTTTCCCGTCCTAATCCATAGTTGCTCAACTTGGCCGTTCCGGCCGATGTCACTCGGCAATCACTATTCACATTCTCGGAGGTGCCAGATGCGTTCTGCACGTCTTTCGACCCGTCCGGCTGTTGGCTTGCTAGTGGCTGCTGCAGTTGTCTCCATAATTTCCACCGAGGCACAAGCACAAAGGTGGACGTGGCCCGAGAAGGCCGAGAACCTGCAGGTGCTTCCGGAGGATTTCCCACCCGAGCGCCTGAGTGCCGTCATGCGCGGCTTCACCCGAGCGCTCGGAGTGCGGTGTTCGCACTGCCACGTGGGAGAGGAGGGTCAACCATTATCCGAGTACGACTTTCCGTCCGACGAGAATCCAAAGAAGGACATTGCGCGCACCATGCTCAAGATGCTCGGCGACATCAACGAGCACCTCGACTCGTTTGAGTCGACCGGAGCAAAACCTGTCAACATGTGGTGCCATACGTGCCACCGGGGAACCGCCCGCCCGCACACCCTGGACGATCAACTCATGGAGACTTTCTCGACGCACGGCACAGATGCGATGGTTGACGAGTATGCCGCACTCAGAGAAAGGTATTATGGACGCGCCGCTTACGACTTTGGAGAGAACAGTCTCAACGCATTAGGCTATGCACTGCTCGGTCAGAACGAGGTGGAAGCCGCGATCGCGGTGTTTCGCCTGAACGTCGAGAAGTTTTCGGAATCGGCAAACGTGTACGATAGCCTGGCAGAGGCCTACATGACCGCGGGCAACAATCGCCTTGCCCGAATCTACTATGAGAAATCCCTGCTGCTCGATCCGGGCAACCAGAATGCGATGGATAAGCTGGACGAGATTGCCACGATGAAATCAGAGTAAGTCCGCGCCGTTGCGATCGCGCACGGGGCGCCTGACGGGTCCAAGTGCGCTACGCACGCAACTTTAGACGCCTGCGGGTGTTCTAGCGACCATCAAACCCGCCTTTTTCGTCCCGACAGTAGCAGTTCGGAACGACTCTCGTCACGCCCGGTCGACCGATAGGTCGCCATCCGGTCGTTAGGGTCGTCTATACAAACCGCCGTCCGGCGTATCTTCCCGAACTTGCGTCGGCTATTTCTGACGCCGCCCCTGTTCCCTCCAAGCTTAACCATGTCTGATAACTCTCGACCGACCTCGAAATACGTAAAGGTCATTGACATCTCCGAACGGGCCCGTGCTGCAGAGCGCGCGCGCGCTGCGATGGAGTCTCTCGAATCATCCGACGATCGTCTTCCTCCCTGTGAGATTTCCGATTTGCCGCCGACGGTAAGGCAGGCTGCCGAGACCGCCGGATGGCCGTCCCTGACACCGGTGCAGCAGAAGGCGGTCCCGTACCTGATCGCGAGACGTGATCTCATCGTCCAGTCACGAACCGGCTCCGGTAAAACCGGGGCGTTTCTGCTGCCGTTGTTTGATCTGCTGGACCCGGATCAGAAGAACGCGCAGGCACTGATCCTGACGCCAACGCGCGAACTTGCGCGCCAGGTCAACGAAGAATTCAATCGGATGCGCCCTGAGGACAGTGGGCTCCGAACCGCGCTCGTCTATGGAGGCGTCAAGTATAGCCCGCAGATTTCCGCACTAAAAGGCGGTGCGCAACTCGTAGTCGGTACTCCCGGCCGCGTTATCGACTTGCTTGAACAGCGCCACATGTCGCTCGATGCGCTGCAGGTGTTCGTGATGGATGAGGCCGACGAGATGCTTTCGATGGGATTCTATCCTGCGATGAAAGCGCTCAAGAAGTACCTCCCCCGTGAGCGCAACTCGTTTATGTTCAGCGCGACCATGCCCATCCGGGTTCAAAACCTGGCCGACGAGTTCTTGACCGCGCCGGGTTTTCTCACGCTCAGTGCTGGCGCCGAGTCGGTCGAAACCAGCGAGCACCGATACCTCGTCGTTCCGCCCATGGAACGCGACCGCGTTCTTGTGTCGCTGATTGAAACAGAGAACCCCGACTCCGCGATCATCTTCGCGAATACAAAAAGAGACGTTGAGTACCTCACTGCCTTCCTTCGCAATTACGGTCACGACGCCGCGGAGATTTCTGGCGACCTGTCCCAGAAGGCACGTGAGGCGGTAATGAAACGACTCAAGGAAGGCGAGTTGCGCTTTCTGGTCGCCACCGACGTGGCCGCGCGGGGCATTGACGTTTCGGATCTGGGTTACGTTTTCATGTATGACGTGCCTGACAACCATGAGTACTATATCCACAGGTCGGGCCGAACGGCCCGGGCGGGCAATACCGGAACCGTCATCGTGCTCGCCACCATGCTGAACCACAACACGCTCAAGGGCGTCGCCAAGCGGTACGGCGTGATCCTTGAGAAACAGGAGGCTCCGTCGGAAGAGCAGGTCAACGCTATCGTCTCCGAACGAATGACCGTGCTGCTGGAGGACGCCTATCGAACGATCAATCAGGAACAGCGGTCGGTCCTGCAGCAATACATCCCGCTGGTCGAGCAGATTGCCTCAGCGGCGCCCCACCTTCTGACAATGCTGGTGGACGATTTCTATCACCAGCAGATGCATCGCAAGCGCGACCGCAAGATCGCGGACGGTTTTCCGGACCCCCAACCCGAAGAGACAACCGAGGAGTTGCAGTCGTCCTACGACAGCCGTCCTAAAATGGGCCGCGAGCGAGCCGAGCGTTTTTTGCCAATGACGAAAGAACTCGTCGAGGAAGAACCGGAGCTCCTGGCCATGCTGGTCGCGAGTTTCCAGCTCTCTCCGACTGAGAAGCAGGATCGCTCCCGTCCACGGCCCAAAGCAAACCAGGGTCGAGGGGGAGGCGGACGATCCGGTGGTCGATCCGGCCGCGGCCGATCAGGCGGCGGACACAAGAACCGGCGCTAGTGAGCAATAATCGCCGACGGTAAGGTCAGGGCAACCTCGGCCGCGCCGAACACGGGCCGATCACCCGATCCAGACCAGAGTAGACCGCACCGCAGCCTGACGAAAAAGGTTGCCATCACGCGGCCTGCGCCAAAGGAACCAATCGGAAGCCTCTTCGATTTCAGGCTTCAACCAAGGAGAAGACTAAACCATGGAAACCACGTTTGGCTCACCCATAGCCGTCT
>JAHHLP010000234.1 GCA_018679295.1 Rhodothermia bacterium | reverse complement strand
CCGAACAAAGCAGTGGCAGCGAGATCCTCTGGGTCGATCTTGAGGGTCGGGAGTTGGAAAAGATGCCCCTTGAAAGCGCGCGATATGACATTCCAGTCATTTCTCCGGATGGCACCCGACTCGCTGTCGAACGCTTTAACGAGGGCGAGCAGCAGTGGGATATCTACATCTACGACCTCGAGGATGCCACTCCTCTTCGGCTCAGCTTCTCCGGTCGAAGTGAAAACCCGGAGTGGGGACCTGACGGTCGGAGCCTCTACTACGACGGCACCAGAGACGGGAAGCGGGTGCTGATCAAGAAAGCTGCTGACGGCTCGGGAACGGAACAGATCATCACGACCGAACAGGCCCCGGCGACCGCCCCAGTCGTTTCTCCCGACGGAAACACGATCCTCTATTACGCGGCGGGCGAGGGCGGTATGGACCTGTTCGCGCTCAATCTACAGACTTCCGAAACGAGTGTCGCAGCCACCGGCGCCGACTGGCAGACTGATGCGTGGTTTTCTCCCACGGGCCAGTTCTTTGTGTACGAGACACAAGAGACCGGTTCATCGCAGATCTATGTACGGCAACTTGGCGGAGACGCCTACTGGGAAATCTCCGAAGGTTCAGGGTCATTCGGCGATCCAATGTGGACGGGTGACGGCGAGCACATCTATTTCGAAAACAATGGCCGGCGTCTGATGCGTGTCCGTGTCGCCACCGAGCCGACGTTTCGCCGCCTCGGAAGGCCGGAGATAGTCGCGGAGTTCGACACCGACATCGACTTCGCGCTGCATCCCGACGGCGAGCGAATCCTCATTCTCTCCAATCAGATGGGAGGAGTCGAGGTCAACAACGGCCTGCAGGTCGTTCAGAACTGGTTCGAGGAAGTGAAGCGAATGGCGCCAGCAGGGAAGTAGCGTCACCGCTCGCGCTACGACGCCCCGCTGCAACGGGTGTTTCGCGCGGGACATCATCGACCGGCCTTCCCGACAGTCTAGCGCCGCAGCCGCCGGGATTACCTCATTGCCACACCACCACCCTGAAAGACTGGTCATGCGCCGAGAGCAGGCACCACGTGCCTGACGGCACCCGACTCACAGTCGCCCCGCGTCCGCGTCGAGTTCCCAATCGATGTCCAACATCCTAAGCTTATTGCGCCTCTCAAGATAGGGCACGGCCGAGTCACCCCACGCAGTTCACTACGACGACTCGCACATCGCCCGCGATCGGGACCGTTGAAACCAAGATCTACAGCCATGAAATACGTCGCTTCGATTCTCGGAGTCACTCTGATTACGATTCTACTCACTGGAATAATCCTGCGGTCGACTCCGCAAATCACGCGAATATCTGACGCGACTATCTCGGTTCGAGTAGAGGACGGGGCAGGCGCTCCCCTTCCGCGCGCTCGCGTGCAAGTGTTCGACGAGAGTGCCTCCGAGGTTCTGGTAACTGCATTCACCGATTCGACAGGTATCGCGTCCGTGATCGTCCCCACTGGCGTCACCGTCGAAGATCCTGTGTCGCCCCAGACATTCTCTATCGATGCAGCTTATCCTAATCCTGTCGGGTCGGCAGGAGATCGGCGTCTGACGATCGCCTATTCTGCTCCGATTTCGTACACCACGAAACCGCGGGTCGAGGTGTTCGACATACTTGGCAGGCGCGTTGGCCCGTCCAGTTCCCTTTCGTCCGGCGTCTACCTGTATCGTCTGGACTTCGGAGAGGGTAGGATTAGCGAGACGCGAACAGTTGTCGTCACGGAAAGTGGTCCCGCCGACATCAGACTGGTTCGAAACGATCGTTCGCTCGGAAAAAGGACGACTGCATCAAATGCAAAGGCGCAAGGCCTGCTGGCGAGCTTCGTGATCGAGTCGGACAAGCCCGGATATGTGACGGCAAGCCGGCCCGTCGAGACGGGTGCGGAGGATGTCAACATCACGCTTCAGATGGGCGTCGCGGATCGTCCCGAAGCCGCGTTCGCGGTCTCCGGAACGTTGGAAGCTGGTACTCTGGTATCATTCGACGGTACGTCATCCTCAGATCCCGCCGGCGCTGATCTTCAATACTCGTGGGACTTCGGAAACGGAAAGCGTGGTGGCGGACAACGCGTAACGCACACGTACCTCGCTGCCGGCTCATATGACGTGACACTGGTCGCGTCGGGATCCTTCGGGGCGACCGATACAACGCGCCAAACAATCGTGATTGCGGCGGGTCCACAACCGATTTCTGTCACAGGAAAGGTGTCGGGGATTGTCTTGGACCAGCTCGACAATCCTCTTCCTGGCGTAGCTGTAACGGTGGTCGGAGACACGCTCTCGGCAGCCTCCGAAGCGTCGGGCAATGTAAGCCTCGATGGAATTGCTGTCGGAGTTCCTGTCTTCCTGCGGTTGGAAAAACAAGGCTACTCGAGTCAGCAGGTCAAGATTCTGCTAGAATCGGACACGACGACGGCGAACTTCCGAGCAGCGCTGATCGAACGCAACACACCGCTACGAATTTCAAACGTTGAGGATGGAGCCGCTGTGGCCGGCGCAGATGGCGCCAGGCTGGAGATTCCGTATGACGGGCTCATCGACGAGAACGGTAGTCGCGTGACAGGTGACGTCGTGGTGAGTCTGACTCCGGTCGACGTCGTCGAGCAGACGGCAGCATTTCCAGGACGCTTTGAGGCGGTCAATCAGGATGGAAT
>JAHHLP010000037.1 GCA_018679295.1 Rhodothermia bacterium | reverse complement strand
GCGTATACCAATACCAGAATCCGGGCTCGCTGATCAAGTCGCGATACGCGCGCATTGATGAGTCGGCGATCTTCTGTACCAGCTGGTATTCCGGTCCACCGGCCGCCTCATCTCGTTGTGACTCCCTCGTCGCTTCCGCTGTAGCGATGAGATTTGCGCTGACGATTTGCTCCAGGTGGCGGTGTGCGATCTCGGTCAGGGCATAACGGAAGCTGATCACTTCGCCTTGTTCAGTGAAGCGAATTCGACCCGACTGCGATGCAGGCGGCATCGCGAGAATTGCCTGATTCGCGCGACCACCTCCTCGTCCCACCGTGCCACCGCGCCCGTGAAAAAGCCGAAAGTCCACGCCATGCTTGCGGCACACTCTCCCAAGGCTGCCCTGGGCTTGATAGAGGGCCCAGTTGGCCATCCAGTATCCGCCGTCCTTGTTACTGTCCGAATACCCGAGCATCATCTCCTGAAGATTGCCTCTTGCTTCGAGATGGCGTCGATAAAGGTCATGGCCGAACAGCTCTTCCATGAATGCCTCGGCGTTCTTCAGGTCCTCGATCGTCTCGAAGAGGGGGACCACGTCAAGCTCTGTCTCAACGCGGCCATCCTTCAGTCGCCATATACCGACCTCTTTCGCGATCAGCATGACCTCGAGGAGATTGCTGACCGAGTGCGTCATACTCACGATATATGACCCAAAGGCATCCGCATCGTTCTTAACTATGTCACTGATCGCTCGAAAAGTGTCGACCACCGTTTGCACTTCATCCGGTAGGACTGTCGCGGCTGGCAGCAGCGGTCGCGGATTATGCAACTCGCCGGAAAGGAGCTCGACCATCTCCGCCTCGGTCAGATCACGGTACGACGCGGACACGCCCGCGATCGACAGGATCTCTGCGACCGCCTCGCGCAACACGGCCGAGTGCTGACGAACGTCGAGGGCGGCAAGGTGAAAGCCAAACGCGCGGGCCCTGTCCAACAACTCTTCGAGCCGGCTCGCCCGAACGAGGTCGCCAATCTGGCTACTGGTCAGAGAATCTCGCAGAAGCTCGAGGTCAGTCACGAATCGGCGTGCCGAGTAGGGAGCATCCGGGCCCGAATGGGGCGTGCCGGGCAGGATGTTCTCCCCCGACAGGTGCCGTATACGCGCCATCATATAGCTAATCTTGAGCCGATACGGCTCATGCGCATACAATTGCATGACGAGATCGGGGAGTTCGATTTCCTCCTTTTCGTGCTCTAGCGATGTACGCAGTTTCTCGGGGGTCGTAGTCTGGCGATCTGACAACGAGAGCTCTCGACGAAGCTCGCGCAGCTCGCCGAGGTACATCGAAAGGGCTGTGTTTCTCTGGAAGGATGCCGTGTGGCGGGTTATTTCCGGCGTGACAAAAGGATTGCCGTCTCGATCACTTCCGATCCACGACCTCACCTTGACCACGGGACCGAGGTCGGTCTCGACATCGTAGTGCCGACGCAATGCCCGTCTGATGTCATCCTGGATCTGCGGAACGGTTTCCCAAACCGCGTTGCGGATGAAGTACATCCCATGCTCGACCTCAGTCTCAACGCGCATTCCCGAGCTCCGAACCTCGTCTGTCGCGAACATGAGCGCGATCTGGTTTTGCACCTCCGCGAGAGCATCCTCTTTTTCATTTGGCGTGAGTATGACCTGCCTGATTCTTCCGAGTAGCGCAGCAATCGCCTGTTGTTTGAACAGAATGCTCCTGCGGCGTGCCTCCGTCGGATGGGCCGTAAGCGTCGGCTGGATATCCATGCGCCGGACGAGGTCAACTACATCGTCAACCGACAGTCCCATAGCCTTCAATCGTCCGATCGCCTCGTCGATCGACTCGGACCTTGGTGAATCGAGAGTGCTGGCCCGTTCTCTCTCTCGATTAATCCGTACGATCTCCTGCTTCTCGGATTGATTGAGCAGGTGAAACATGGCGGTGTACGATCGAAGAAGCGACACGATCTCGTTGCGATCAAGGTCGCCGATCATTTCAGCCGCCTGGTCGCGTAACTCTGGACGACCGTTGGCCGCTTCCCTGCAAAGGTCACCGAGTCGCTTTGCCAACTCAAGATGACGGCGGCTGGATTGCTCCTCTATGACGCGGGATAGACATGAAATGAGCAGGTTGATCTGGACCGCGTGCGGCTCCGACACCTCGGAGGCGGAAGGGTCAAGTGTGATCAGGGACAAATCGTGATCGATCGTCGCGTCGGAGGGCGACTTCATAGGATCCTCGAACTCAGTGGGTATTGGCGATGAAGAAGAAGGTAAGACAGGTCAGGCCGGCCGGATGGGCAAGGACACCCTCGTATTCTCCCACACTAGATGCAGAGTCAATCCCGACTCCCGAGTTTCGATCGAGATCGCAAACGCCTCGTGTGTTTCGTCGGTGGTACTCGCAGGAACGCGAAAACGAAGCACGTCGTCACTCTCGTTGTACTCGTACGCGCCCCATTGTCCCAACGCTCCGTTAAGGATGATTGTCCAGGATTCCTTGTTCGGAATCGTAAACAACGCGTAGGTGCCGGCCTCAACCCTGTTCTCGCCAAGCATGATCGGGGCGGTTATCGTAATCTCGGTTGCTTCGTTAGCCCCGGTTCGCCAGACTTCGCCATACGGGACCAATCCTCCAAAGATCTCGCGCCCTCTCATACGTGGAGATGAGTAGACCACTTTGACATATGTGCCATCGTTTAACGTTCCAGCCGCAACAGCCATCGGACTCTTCCGAAGTTCGGGCGGGACCACTACCGATGACTCACCTGCGTCACTCGGCGATTCCTGGGCTCGTGTGTCCGGCTGGCATGCGGTAACGAAAAGGAGGGCCGCAAGGGATGTGACTACATGTGCGAAGTAGTACTTCACTGTGTCGATGTCTCCAGTTTTTCGGTTCGGAAAGCTAGAGCGGTACTATGCGGACGTTCTCGTGTTTCACTTCCGAAACGAGATCCAATCCGTCTGTTCCAATCAAAGGCTCATATGCCTCAATCCTTGAGCCTATTGTGTCGGTTGCGGCGGCGAAGTTCAAGTGGTCGGCCATCAGAAATCCGTTGACGTTCCGCACATTGACAAGCTTCCGCAGCCTCGAGCCGGTCTCATCCGTTAGATAGTAGTACGCGAAGTAGTCGATTCGGCTCGTGCTCCGGTTGACCCAGTAAAGGAACCGGTCTCGATAATCCGGTCCACCTCCTTGCTTTCTGAACGTAACCTCAACCCGGTCATATTCGTTGCCGTCGATTGAGCCGACGCCCAGATGCCTTGCGATTACGGCGGGGTCGCGCAGTGAATAGGGTAACGATGCGAAGTAGATGATTGAGTTTACCCGAGTCAGTATGGAGGACTCGAGCCGCTCCGTAAGTTCGATGCGTTGACCATTCACCTCCCGAAAAATCTCATCGTTGTTCACGACGTCCCGGATTGTTCCGGAAGTGTCGTCCCAGTGTCTCTCGTAACTGAACAATCCGTCGTTCCGTCGGGCCTGGTACAGGTCTCCCCGAAATTCGAATTCCAGAACTGCATTGTCGAGGGCTGTCGTGCCATGCGCTCGCATCGCACGATCAATGACCTCGTCGGGAGTTACATCCACGCTGCAACCCGACCCCAGACCGACTGTAACAGCTATCGCGACCAGATAACCGGCAGTGCTGATGCATTTTGAGATCATCCTAGCTCGCGGCACTATCATCGTTTGCTCTCGTTTGTGTCGCCTTTTGGATTATCGCCCCATCTTCGTCTTAGCTCGATCTTTTGGAGCTGCCTCGTGACGACGAGATCTGCGAGGCGCTCGGCGACCGATCCGTCTGCGGAGCTGGATAGGCATTCAATAACGCTTCTCTCCGGAACATCGATTCGATATAGAATACTGAACAGTAGACCGCGATCAGTCTCAAGCATCCTGCTGATCTGGTCCGTTACATAAATGCGCAGGTCCGCAAGTCGGTCGGAAGTCGACAACGTAGCGTCCGAGCTGGACGCTTCCATTTGCTTGATCATCCGTATGAGGTCAGTTTCGTCCAACAGTATCGAGAACTCGGTGTTGCGGAATCTGTAGTTGCACTCAGTTATTCGATCGAGCGTTGATATTGTTTTTGCAGACCGGCATCACCATGCCTCAATAATCTGTTAGATTATTATCTTTAGGGGCTACTTGGTCGCTCGACGTTACACACCACCGGTAACATTTTAGATAGTAGACCCGCAAAGTTACTCGAGACCGATGGCGTCTCGGGTTGTGGCGCTCGTACCGACCTGAGCTGGTTGAGAATGTGGGGATGTCGTGAATTGCCCGTAAGTGTTCAAAGAAAGAATAGGTTCAGAAGTGACAAAAGCAGACATCGTAGACCAGATTTCTTCTGGAACGGGACTTACCAAGACCGAGACGGAAGCCGTGATTAACGCATTTATGTCGATCGTCAAGGCGGCGATTGCCGAGGGCGAGCCAGTTTATCTACGAGGCTTCGGCACCTTCAAGGCGCAGCGTCGTGCGGCACGCACGGCGAGGAACCCGCGTACCAATGAGGCGGTTCGCGTCGCGGAGCGGGTTCTGCCGATCTTCAAGGCCTCTCAGGAGTTTCGCGATGAGGTCGAGCGAAAGGTGGATCCGGATGAAGTGAGCTGAGATGTCAGTAGGTGTAGGCAGTCTTAATGGGTAAAGAACGGAGAGTGTGTCCGCACTGCGGGGCCATCCAACGGGATGATGCGAGCGTCTGTGACCTGTGCGGCTCAAGTCTGACGGAAGGAGGGGATCCTGATTCACACAGGGATGGATCTGAAGTCAGTACGGTGTCCGAGTCTAAGGCGTCGAACTCAAAGAAGGGTTCGAAGCCGGACGTTTCGGCCGCTGTTGTGGCGGCGCCGGGCAGGAAGAAGTCGGCCAAGGGTGTGTTGAACACCGGGGGCTACTGCACCCATTGCGGCTCACCCTTTCCCGAGGGAGCCCGATTTTGTGGTGCATGCGGCGAGAAGATTGTCGTCGTTGAGGCAGACCCCTCGAAAATAGAGGCCCCGAAACAGGATGACGAGGCCGATAAGGAGGAGCCGTCCAACGACGTAACTCCGGCCCCGGTCGGTGAACTGCCCTCGAAGAGCGACGCGGCGGTCCCGACACGCGCGGCGACGGACCGTGAGTTGGGGAGGCAGGTTCTCATTGTGGTTGGCGCGGGCGTGCTTCTTGTCGTGGGTCTTTTCTTTATCACGCTAGCGAGCAAGAATAGTGGTGGGGATGCTCCGCCGCCTACATCACAAGCCCTCGTTGAGGTGACTCCTGAACCACTTCCGGCGGACCTTGCTGCTACCGCATCTATCCTTGAAGACGAAATCGATCGCTCGACGGGCGAAGAGAAGCGGCAGAAGCAGGGTGAGCTGGTTGACTTCTATGTGATCCAGTCGCGACTCGACCTTGCCGCCCAGGTGCAGGATTCGGTCGCGCATGAAACCGGATCCGAAGTTGATTGGATTCGCGCCGGCAACTTGTACTACGATTGGATGGAGGGAATCGAGGGGCCTGAAAAAGGAGCGTATGCAAAGAAGGCAATCGCTTCTTATCAGGAGGCGCTGGCCTTGAATCCCTCTAATCACGATGTCCGTACAGACATGGCGATCGCGTACATGTATGATCCGGAGAATGGGATGCAGGCAATCGCGGAGACGAATAAGGTCCTTGAGGAAAACCCGGAACACGTTCAGGCCAATTTCAACAAAGGCATCATGCTGCTCCGGATTGGCCGTCACGACGAGGCCGGTGCGCAGTTCGAGAAGGTGCAGGCGATCATCGGCGATTCGACCAACCAGATTTATCAGCGAGCGGAAGCGGCGCTTCAGGCGGTCGAGCAGTTGCGTGCCGGGTAGCAACCCTGTCGCGAGATTGCCACTGAACCGTCTGACTTGGCCGATAGCGTGTGTAGCCATCGCTGGGCTCGCAGCTTCCTGCACCCATCGCACAAGTGACAACCCCCTTACCGTCTTTGCGGCCGCCTCGCTCACCGACGCCATAGATGCGATTGCTGACTCGTTCAGCGTTCACACGGAGGCTCCCGTTCGCGTCCATGTGGCGGCGTCTTCTGTCCTCGCGCGTCAAATTGAGAGCGGCGCACGTGCCGATATCTTTATAACAGCGGATCCGTCCTGGGGTGAATACCTCATCGAGCAGGGAATCGTCGTTTCGGGTCGGGAGCTGACAATCACGTCGCACCTCGTGCTGGTTCGACGAGAAACCTCCGATTCTTCGACTTCGTTGCGCGAGGCGCTTGACTCCTCGCGCAGGCTTGCAATCGGAGATCCAGCGCACGTCCCCGCAGGCGCCTATGCGAAAGACTGGTTGGAGTGCATGGGTATGTGGGGTCTCCTGCAGAATCGTATCATCCCTACCATCGATGTACGGGCGGCGTTGGCAGCCGTGGACACCGGGGCGGCAGATGCTGCGATCGTGTATTCGTCGGACACGCACGCATTGGGTGCCGCGTACGGCGGTGACATCTTCAGATTGGCAGATGAGTGCCAACCGGAGATTACTTACGGAGCGTACGTCGGCCGGTTCGGCAACGTCGATCGGTCTGTCGCTTTCCTTGAGTATCTCAGTTCACCGGCGAGGCGAGAAACGTGGACGAAGCTTGGATTCGAATGGAGATGACAAGGGCCCAGAATGCTTAGCGCCTCTGAGTGGGAAGTAGTCGCTCTCTCGATGCGAGTTGCGTCGGTCGCAGTGCTGATCAGTCTGCCGGCAGCGGTTGCTCTTGCTTATGCACTGGCGCGCCGGCGTTTTCCAGCGGCATTCCTGATCGAGAATGTCGTTCAAATCCCGCTGGTTCTTCCACCGGTCGTCACAGGCATTATCCTTCTGTATGTATTCAGCCCGCGCTCGATCTTGGGCGGAATCGCGTCCGACGTTTTCGGCGTTGAGATCACCTTCACGTGGGTCGCGGCAGCGTTGGCTGCAGCCGTCGTCTCGTTTCCCATTCTGGTGCAGGCCATGCGGATTGCGTTCGAGCAAATCGACCCGGTGTGGGAAGAGGCCTGCCTGGTTTATGGCGGCGGTCGTTGGCAGGTGTTCAGATATGTAATCCTGCCACTGGCGTCACGCGGTGTGTTGGGCTCTGTCCTTCTTGCCTTCGCACGCGCCGTCGGGGAGTTCGGTGCAACCATTGTAGTCGCCGGAAACATCCCCGGTGAAACCCGGACGATTCCACTTGCTATCTTTACAGAAATAAACCGGGTCGGTGGACAGACTGCAGCCATAAGGCTCGTTCTCGTGGCAGTGGTAATCTCGGTGCTGAGCCTGGCCGGCTCGGCAATGCTATCGCGCCGTCTCTATCGACCTGCCCAGAAACGCGGATCAGGAGGCTAGCCGCGAAAACGACCGTTTGGCGGGCCGGACTCGACTTTCGAATGAGTCTGCTTCGACGAAGTCACCCTATCGGCACTCAAGAATGAACATGACGTTTTCGGAACAGGATCTCGACCGAATCCGCACTGCTGTTGCCGCCGCTGAGAAGTCAACATCCGGCGAGATAGTACCGTTTCTCGTAGACCGAAGTGATCCGTATTCGGTCGCGATGTGGCGGGGTGCGGTACTGGCTGGGACGGTCACTCTGGCGATTGTCCTCCTATTCCTTCAACTCTATGAAGGTTGGGGTTACGCATGGTTGCATACACCATGGGGCCCCTCTCTTGTAACACTTGTCGGGGCGATCGCCGGGTATGCTACCGTCGCCTTCGTGCCTGCGCTGCGCCGCGTGCTCGCCGGCGAGGACCTCATGACGCGATCTGTCCACAACCGGGCCATGAGGGCCTTCGTAGAGGAGGAAGTGTTCAAGACGCGGGACCGCACCGGAATACTGATTTTCCTTTCGCTGCTCGAGCACCGGATCGAGGTCATCGGGGACGAGGGCATCAATCGCGCGGTTCAACCGGAGGACTGGACGGGCATCGTTGAGACGATTCGGAACGGCATCAAGTCGGGCCGGCTGGTTGATGGACTAGTCGAAGCGATTGAGAAGTGTGGGCATTTGCTCGAACATCACGGTGTCGAGATACGCCCCGACGACACGGATGAACTGTCAAATACCCTGCGCATCGGTTCAGATGAGTAGCGCGAGGACCGTGGCCAAGCACTCGGACAGCTGCTTGCTGAAGGCAACGCGGGATGCCCTCCGGACTGTTGTACCGTTGGGGATCCTCCTCATTGGGCTCTCCGATCTTGCTATGGCTCAGCCATCCGTTCCGGTGTTGACCGGACGGGTCGTGGACGAGGCCGGCGTGTTATCGGACTCCGCGGAGAGGGAGATTGCCGCTATCCTCAAGGCGCATGAGGACTCGACCTCGAACCAGATCGCGGTGCTAACAATCAAGAGTCTGGGCGGGTATTCGGTCGAAGAGTATGCACTCGCCGTTGCGCGCGAGTGGACGCTCGGTACTGCGCAAAACGACAACGGCGTTCTCTTCCTGCTGGCGATTGATGATCGCGAGATGCGAATTGAGGTCGGCTATGGTCTCGAGGGATCGCTGACCGACGCCACCGCCGGCCGGATCCTTCGAAACGAAGTACGCCCTTATCTGAGAAACGGAGACTTCGATGGGGGAGTGCGGAATGGCGTGATGGCTATCGTCGGAGCGATTACGGGTACGTACGTGGTGAGCGAAGCTTCGGGAGGCGAGGACCCACCGTTTTGGTTCGGACTCGTGTTCATGATTATCCCGTCGTTTTTTGTCTTTATGGGAGTCCTGTCACCGGGTTGTGCACGGTGGTTCCTGTTTGTCTTCCTGATGCCTTTCTTTTGGGTGTCAGGCCTCGCGATCACTGGCTCGCCGTACGGCGCATTCATCTTTGTCCTGATCTATGCCGCTGTTTACATCTTCCTGCAGTCACATCCGCGGGTGCGGGTACTTCGGAAGACCATGAAGGACAAGGGTTCGGTGAAATGGGGCCCGTTCACGATCAGCGGGTCCAGCGGTGGTTTTGGAGGAGGCGGGAGCTTTGGCGGGGGTGGTGGCTTCAGCGGTGGAGGCGGCTCGTTCGGCGGCGGCGGGGCATCAAGCAGTTGGTAGTCGCCGCCTGATTTGGCCGCCTATCGGGAAGCGAAACCTAGAACGGCTCTATCTCGAGAACGAGACCGTCTACATCCCGGACAAACAAACGCCCTGCGACTTCCTCGTAGGGGTACTTCCGATTCTCCAAACGGTCGCGCAGGGCCTTCCAATCCTCGGTAGGAAACCGAAACCCGAGATGATGGACAGCTCCCGCTCCCGGAACTACCCGGTGGCGCAGTTCGGTCATCTCGATGATCTCAAGGACGTCGCGGCCGTTGGAGTCAAACAGCATCGCGCGTCGGCGACCTTTACGAATGGGATCAGACTCGACGATGTTCACTCGCAGCCCGAGCAGGTCGGCGTAGAATTCCACGGCAGGTTCAAGGTCCGACGTCATGATTGCCGCGTGATCAAGCCACAGGGACGTGTCCGGATGGGAGGACGACTTGGTTCGAGTCTCCGCCACCTCATTACCCACGACGTCTGTTGGGGTATCAGTCAATTCCTTCATACTCCTTCACCAACTCATTCGCATGCTGACTCTGCTCTTCACTCCCGTGGAAACGCGCAGGGTCTACGTCAAGGCGCTTCATCTTTTTGTATAGACCCTGCCGCGTTAAACCGAGAAGCTCTGCTGCTGCTGAGACCTGCCCACCCGTTTCAGCCAGGGTGCTTTCGATCAAAAGTCTTTCTGCGTGTGAAAGCACCGCTTCAAGGTCGCGGTTGCGACTGAACTCCTCATTAACCCATCTGTGCAAGGTGGACAAAGGCGTTTGTTTCGTGGTGAGATCCCGCGGCAAGTGGCCGATGTCGATCACCGGCGACGGATCTACTGCAAGAGATCGGCGAAGCGAATCGATTAAAGCAATCAATTCCTTGTCATTTTCCGGCCATTCGGCCTGCCTTAGTGCATCCAGGGCCTCATCAGTTATTGCGGCGGTCGGTTCGCCGGGCAGGCGTCGGGACAGGTGCGACCTGACAATGACTTCAACGTCTTCTCTGCGTTCTCTCAGAGGCGGGATCTCAATTCGCGTGGAGGACAGCTCCAGGGATAACTCGGGCGACCACATGCCTAACTTCGCCAGTTGAAGCGGGTCTCGCGACGCAGTCGATACGAGCAAGTGTAACCTATCGGGTGAAGTCGCAGACAGAACCTCCAAGAGACGCTGCTGATGGTCGACATCAAGTTGATCTGCGTCATAAACGACGACGGAGATCGGAGCATCTTCGGCAACAGCACCTCTCAGAAACTGCTCTGCCGTATCGAATTCGCTCGCGCTGACCTCAATTAATTGCGAAGCGCTGGCCGTTGCCAATTCTCTCGCCAGTGCACTCTTGCCGACACCCGGTTCGCCCATGATCAGGACCGACAGGCCGGCGACGACGGCCGATTCCAGCCGATCAAAATCACTCGCGAGGGTTGTGTTTGCCGTCTTACGGGATATCGTGGAATTGGCGGGATGGACGGCTGCCGCCGAGAAGCCAGAGCCGGCCGACCTGCTCGCGACGGGTCTTACCGCTTCGATGGAAAGCGCGTCCGCGACGACGTACAACCTCTGCTCGTAGATTTTGGCAAGATCGGATGCCCCAGTCTCATCGAGAGCCTTGACATAGCCAGCGAGAGCCCAAACGAGCAGCGCAGTGTTGTAAAGCCGAGTCGAACTGTCGACTGCCTCAGAAAGGAGGGCCAGTCCGGCTCGACGCTGCGAGACCGTCGTGCCGCCGTTTGCCAGCGCCCAGCCTCTCCAGACGTTGACTTCTGTTCGCACAGCTTCCGGCAGGGACAGTGCCTCGCCGGCCACCGCATATCCGGCCAAAAGCGCATTGGCCCTCTCGAAGTTGGCTGCTAAGAGCAAGCCCGATCCCGCAAGGATGCAACGGAGTACTGCCTCATCTGACTCGTCAGCATCGTCGCGTCCCAGCAATGGGCCGACGAGTTGCTCCACCGCATCAAAATGGCCGTCGGCCATCAGCGCGCGAGCGAGGGCTATGGTATGATCGTAGGACAAGGTCTTTGTAAGTGCGATTATAGCAGGCCCAGTTCGAGTCGCGCCTCCTCGGACATCATCTCCATCGTAAACGGAGGGTCGAAGGTGACCTCAACACGCGCATCCGAAACGCCGTCGACAGTTCGCACGGCCGTTTCAACCTGCCCGGGCAAAAAGCCCGCGGCCGGGCAGTTTGGCGCTGTCAATGTCATCAGGACGAAGACGCTGTTGTCCGGATTAATGTTGATCTCGTAGATGAGCCCCAGGTCGTACACGTTGACCGGTATTTCGGGGTCGAAGACCGTTCGTATACCCTCGATGACGTCGGCCTCTGTCACAGTTGAATTGGTTATGTCGTTTGTGTCGTTGTTCATATCTCGAGCCTATAGGACGGTCACGCTTCGGCAGTTACCGAAGAAGCATAGCTGCGAATCTGACGAATCATCGACGCGAGGCCGTTCTTTCGCGTCGAGGAAAGATGTTCTTTCATTCCGATCTCGTCTATGAATCGGAGGGGAGCGGTCGCGATGTCTGCCGGAAGCTCACCGTCGAGCACGCGGACGAGCAAGGCGATCAGGCCCTTTGTGATGACTGCGTCGCTGTCGGCGCGGAAATAGACGCGGCCGTTTCGATAGTCGGGCCGCAGCCAAACCTGCGACTGGCAGCCCTTAATCTTGAACTCATCTGTCTTATAGCGGTCCTCGATAAGCGGGAGATCACTGCCCAGTTCGATAAGGTATTCGTACCGGCCCATCCAATCGTCGAACATCGAGAATTCGTCGACGATCTGCCGCTCTCGTTCTCGTATGGATGTTGACTCACTCATCGCATTAGCATCGATTTGGCCTTTCGTATTCCGTCGGCTAAGGCATCCACTTCGCCGAATGTGTTGTAGAAGGCGAGGGATGCCCGGGCCGTGCCGGGAATGCCGAAGCGATGCATCAGTGGCTGCGTACAATGATGTCCCGTACGGACGGCAATACCGAGCCTGTCCAGAATAGTCCCGCAGTCGTAGGGATGGATGTCTCCAACCAGAAAGGACATGACGGGCACCTTTCTCTTTGCCGTGCCGACAATGCGAACGCCATCGATGGAGGAGATGGTCTTCGTGGCATAGTCCGTCAGTTCTGCCTCATACGAGGAGATCGCAGCGGGAGATACTTTCTGCAGATACTTCACCGCTGCCTCGAGTCCGATGACGCCGGCAATGTTGGGGGTCCCGGCCTCGAAGCGATGCGGCAATTCATTGTACGTGGTTCCTTCGAACGAGACGGACTCGATCATGTCGCCGCCGCCCTGGTAGGGGGGCAAAGACTCAAGCAAATCCTGTTTGCCATAGAGAACGCCCACACCCGTGGGCCCGAACATCTTGTGTGAAGAGAAGCAGAGGAAGTCGCAGTCGAGCTCGCGTACATCCATGGGTCCATGCGGAAGCGCCTGTGCAGCGTCGATGAGGACCGGGACTCCGAGCGCATGGGCGTCGCGGATCATGCGCTGAATCGGATTGACAGTGCCAAGTGCATTCGAGGTGTGGCAGACGGCGAGTATCTTCGTTCGCTCGGACAAGAGCCGCTCAAACTCCTCGTAAATGATCTCTCCCTCGTCCGAGACCGGGATGACTTTGAGTGTGCACCCGCGCCTTTCGCACAGCATCTGCCAGGGCACGATGTTCGAATGATGCTCCATGGTGCTGATCAGCACCTCGTCCCCCGGGACGAACGACGCTCCGTAGGAGGACGCCACCAGGTTGATCGATTCAGTGGTTCCGCGGGTGAATATCACCTCGCGCGGGTCTGATGCATTGATGTACGAGGCTATGGTCCGTCTGGCGCCCTCGTATGCGTCGGTTGCGAGCTGACTTAGAAAGTGCACACCGCGATGCACGTTGCTGTTCTCGGACTCGTAGTAGCGCCGGATTCGGTCGATGACCGATTGGGGTTTCTGAGTCGTTGCTGCGTTGTCGAGATATACGAGAGGATGGTCGTGAGCGCTCTGATGGAGTGCCGGAAAATCTTTTCGCAGCAGCTCAACGTTCAGAGCAGCGGTAGCAGGCGTAAGTGTCGTGTCCATGAGTTCACCTGGACCGAAGTCGTTTATGAAAGCTGCGATGCGACCATTTCGTCGAGGGTATCGCGCAGTGGCTGGTTGCCCACATTCTCGAGTACGTCTCTCGCAAATGCGAGGAGAAGAACAGTGCGTGCGCGCTGCTCACTAAGGCCTCGCGAACGGAGGTAGAAAAGCGCCTCAGAGTCGAGTCGGCCGGTTGTGGCTCCGTGGCTGCACTTGACGTCGTCGGCGTAGATCTCCAGTTCCGGCTTTGCGTTCATGCTAGCGGAATCGTCCAAGACTATGCTCTTGTTGGACTGGTACGCATTGGTACGCTGCGCATCCGGCCGCACGAGAACCTTGCCGTTGAAGACACCGATAGCCCGGTCTGACAGGATTCCCTTGTACAGTTCGTTGCTGAAGCAGTCCGGCTTTGCGTGATCAACCAGGGTATGGCTGTCGACGTGCATGCTGTCGCTGGCCAGGAAGAGCCCCAACAGGTGCGACTCACAGAAGGGAGCATCCGGCAGGACATTGATGTTGTTTCGCAGGGTGCCGCCCGAAAGCGTGACGGTAGTACACGAAGAATTGCTTGACTCCCTCTGGTAGACAAAACAATTTGACACTCCGCTCATGCCGGGGTCCCGCTGAATCCGAGAGTAGTCGAATTTTGCACGCTCCCCGACAAAGGACTCTATGACCGAGTTGGTGAAGTGGGTCGCTCCAGCAACGCCAGCGTGTGTCTCGATCACGGCCAGGTTGCCCTCGTCCTCTACAACGAAGAGATGCCTCGGGTTGAGAAAGGCCCCGGAAGATGTGGTGAGGTTGATGATGTGCAGCTTCTCGGCCGATCCACTTGTGGCGTGAACATAGAGTCCGTGCCGTGCGAATGCGGTATTAAGATGAACGAAGGCGTCTCCCGCGGGCTCCGACCGCTGCGCAAAGTGGCGAAGCAGGACCGGATCGTCCGCCGCGTCGAGCAAGGGCACGACCTTGAGCCGCCCCGGGCTTAAGCTCGACAACTCGGGAACGAAGATGCCGTTTACCAGCACGACCACGTCGGCGTCGAGGCCATCGATCCTGTGTGATTCTACATCGAGAGAATCCGCGGCCGGCAACTCGGGCTCAACCGCTAATTGATAGTCGTTGTTGAGGACGCGGGTGATCGGCGTATACTTCCATGCCTCGTCCTTGGGACCAGGAAAACCAAGTTCCGAGAAATCACGAATAGCGCGGTCTCGCACTTTGGCGAGTGACTGACCCCGGCCATTCAATATGTGCGACCGGTTTATCTCGAAGGCGTCAAGAAAACGGCCTTCCATCTCAGTTTCGGTCGTGACGGGTTTTACTTCTATCATTGTACGCTAGCTGATTCCCAAGCTTGGATGTTGCGGGCGATGGTTCACGCCACAAGTGCGCCGTTGGCTTCGTCTTTTACCCAGTCGTAGCCTTCCTCTTCAAGTCGAAGGGCGAGCGACTTGTCGCCACTCTTGACGATCTTTCCGTCGACGAGTACGTGCACGAAATCGGGGACGATGTAGTTCAGCAGTCGCTGATAGTGCGTGATCACCAGGAAGGATCGATCGTCCGAGCGCAGCTGGTTAACTCCGTTTGCGACCACCTTTAATGCATCAATGTCCAGCCCCGAATCCGTTTCGTCGAGGATGGCGAACGTAGGTTCGAGCATGGCCAACTG
>JAHHLP010000390.1 GCA_018679295.1 Rhodothermia bacterium | reverse complement strand
GCGAACAGCCATAAGGATGGGAGATCATCTAGGCCGCCTGAGAAGTCTCCGCGACAAACGTCTGCGACCCAATCCGGCGCTTTGATTATTGGTCTTAGGGCGCCTCGGTCGACACGGGTCGCACGGCTCGTGCGGGCGTGCCGTAGGCAACCATCCGCGGATCTATATCCCTCAGGACCAATGAGCCCGCGCCCACGATCGAAAAGGTGCCAATGGTAACGGCAGTGCTTACTGTGGCTGCGAGACCGACGAAAGCGCCTCTTTCCACGACAGCGTCAGCACCTATCGTAGCTCCGGCCGAAAGCCGGACGCCGTCGCCCAACCGGGCACCGTGCGTGACGACAACTCCGGACCCTACGATCACGTTCTTCCCGATTAACACTCCCGGATCAATGATGGCGCCAGCCTTTACGACGGTACCTGCGTCGATAGAAGACGCACTTCCGATAATTGCGCTGGGGTGTACGGCAGAAACAAGCTCAATACCTATTGCCGTCAACGCTTCCGCTGTCTCAAGCCGTCGTTGTGTATGTCCAAATCCGACTATTCCGTAGCGGACTCCGCGAGACACGATATCGTCCAGCGCGCCTGCGCCACCCAATACCGGATAACCGAAAGCCGTCCCACCCCATCGTTCTGTGTTCACGTCGTCCAAAAGCCCAACGATAGAGTATTGACCCAGCGCGTGCAGAATATCGAGGACGCAAGATGCGTGCGCTGATGCACCGTAAACGACTAGTTGAGGCTTCATGAGGTATCCGGGTCAGGCGATCAGAAACAGGTGTCCGTCCCGCACGACGACCTCAAACGTTTTCACCCGTACCCGTGAGTCGACGAGGCAACGCCCGGACGTAATGTCGAACTCCCATTGATGCCACGGACACCGGAGAACCTCTCCCTCCCTTCCCACAACATATTCACCAGGGCGCGACGGCAGGAGTGTCGAACCGATCTCACCCTCGCAAAGCGGAGCTCCCTGGTGGGGGCAAATATTTCGAAGGGCATAGAACCGCCCGGCAACGTTAAACACCCCAACCTGTCGCCCTTTCACGTTGATTATCCTTCGCGTTCCAGGTTTGAGATCCTCGACGCGACCGACTTCCCATTCGCTCGTCATAGCTGGTAGAAGCGCTGAGCATTCTCAAAAAAGATCTGGTCCTGAACATCATCAGGAAACCGCTCGAGTACGCGCTCCGGGTTGTCGAAGTCCCAGTGCGGATAGTCACTGGAAAACATCAGGAGCTCGGGTGAGGAAAGCATACCGATGATCTGCACAAGGTGGTCTGGATTATCCGGTTCGTCCAGCGGCTGGGTAGTAAAGCGTACATGCTCATTCACATACTCAGACGGTCGGCGCTTGACCCACGGCACTTCAATTCTCAGCGACTTCCATTCTCGGTCCATCCGCCAGACAAAAGGCGCAATCCATGCAACTCCTGCCTCTACGATCACGACACGGAGCCGAGGGAAGCGTTCGAAAACGCCTTCGAACACGAGACTGGCAAGGTGAGCCTGAATGCTGCCGGTTATGCAAGTATGGTATTCAATGTAGTGAGATGGATAGCCGGCTGCCGTCGGAGGATTTGCGATGAGAGAGCCTTCCGTAAAAGGATGGATTGCAATAGCGAGATTGTTACGCTCTGCCGCCTCGAAGATTGGATAGAAGAATCGCTGGCCGTATGGCATTCGCGCTCCGGACCCAAGAGCAATCTGTATAATCTGGGGATGAGACCCGATCCGATCGATCTCCCGGGCGGCCGCGATCGGATCCTGTGTCGCTGCGAAGGCTGATCCAAGAAGTCTGGAGTCAAAGGAGAGCCATGTCGTCACCAGCCAGTCGTTGTAAGCAGAAGCGAGCGCGGTCGCCGCGTCGGCATTGACCATGTTAGAGATATTAAGCTGACTTGACTCGCCGATGAGAATGGCGTGCGACATGTTGTATCGGTCCAATAGATCCTTCGCAAGAAACGCCGGGGAAGATCCGGGACTACCACCTTCGGGAGGAGATGCATCACGTCGCGCGGTGGCGATGGGATTCGGATAACCGTTGTGTGGATGGACGATGCGTTTCTGGAGAAGTCGCGACCGCCAGGGCTCTTCGAGATGCTCCGCCAAATCCTCCAGAGATCGCCACCGGACGTGAACATCGCAATCTATGATTTTCCTCACGTTTCTATTCGGTGCCTCCAACTTGCGCGCAAGAACGTCAATTCAAGATATGAAGCTGCGGAAACTCGTCATACTTGGAGCAGGTGGCTTTGCGGATGAGGTTGCCAGTATTGCGTCCGATGTGCCGGGGGTCGAGATCGATGCCTTTGTTGAGGCAATAGACAAGAACCGGTGCGGTACACATCGTACTGGAGTGCCGATAGTCTGGATTGACGCTGTTTCTGAAATGAGTAATGACGTGCGTGGAATCTGCGCCGTCGGAACGACGAGGCGGCACAATTTCATTCAGTCGGCTGCCGAAAGAGGGCTGCAGTTCACAACCATCGTGCATCCGACCGCGGTGGTCGCTTCTACGGCAGTCCTCGGCACTGGGGTATTCATTGGCGCTGGGGTAGTTGTAGGAGCGAGAAGCCAAGTTGGGAATCACTCGCTGATCAATCGGGGGTGCCTTATCGGGCACCACGTCATCGTCCGCGATTTCGCTACGATTGGCCCAGGCTCAAACGTCGGCGGATATGCGAGAATTGGCCATCGGGCGTACATCGGCATGGGTGCGGTTGTCCTTGATCGGATGGAGGTTGGAGACATGTCGGCTGTTGGAGCCGGATCGGTCGTAACGCGAAACGTCCAATCAAGCGTGCTCGTTGTCGGTTCGCCGGCGCGGTTCTCAAGGGATTTGCCCGAAGGTATGTGACATGTTCTACGGCTCGGACAAGCTGATCATCAATGTAGCCCTGACAGGCATGGTGCCGACCAAGGCTGATAACCGGTATGTACCGATCTCGCCGAACGAGATAGCAGATGATGTAGCGCGATGTGCCGACATGGGGGCGACCATCTTTCACATCCATGCTCGAGATTGCTCGGAGAGACCAACCCATGAACCACACGTCTTTCATCAAATCCTCGCAGCCGTACGCGAGCGGACGGACGAGCCCCTGATACTATGCGTGTCGACCAGCGGAAGGGTGCTCAACACCTATGAATCAAGATCAGCGGTGCTCGATCTTGCTGGCGAGTTCGACATCGACATGGCATCGCTAACGCTCGGATCCCTCAATTTCCCACGTCAGGCGTCGATAACAGACCCCGATATGATCAGATCTCTTGCGACGAAAATGCGAGAGGAGGGTGTCGTACCGGAACTCGAGATCTTTGATGCCGGCATGCTGAACTACTCGAAATACCTTATTAGTAAGTCCGTTCTGTCGGAGCCGCTATACTATAACATCCTTCTCGGATCGCTGGGCTCGGCCCCCGCGGATCCAAGGACGTTGATTCATCTGGTTGAAGAG
>JAHHLP010000100.1 GCA_018679295.1 Rhodothermia bacterium | reverse complement strand
CACCAAACATGGCCCCACCATCGAGACCGAAACGGCCCGTTTCTACTGTGTGCAGCGAGTAGGATCCTATTTTAGTCATTCTAAGGCGCTAGACTGATTTCTGACGAGATTGAATAGCGATTCCGACGTTTGATCATTTCAATCGACGCCCTCTTCCCCGCCCGGGAAATCCTTGAAGTGCCCGTTCGACCGAATCTTGACGCGTGTCTCCTCCATTTGTTGAACCTGAGGAATAAACTCCTCCAGGAAACCAACCAGGAAACTGATACGCGCGTTTTCGCTCTCCCTCTCAAGTAGTTCCTGCCGCTGCGTCAGACTGAGGCCTGCGTTCCGACCTATGAAGTAGGACAGCCGGTCCACGTCCTGATACACTGTGGGCCGCACCTCTTGACCGGCGACTTCGAGGAGTTTCATGTGCTGGGTTATCAGTCTTTCAACACTATCCGAATCCAGCGGCTCGTCAGGTTCGTTGAGAACTGTCGCCTCGCACTGCATGTAAGCTTTCTGGTCGATAACTTGGTCAATTCGGAACCTTCGCTGACCCACAACGGCGATGTCCATCCTTCCGTCTGGATACTGGCGCAGGACCTCGGAGATTTGGGCTTCGCACCCAACATCGGCCATCTTACCTTCCTCAAACAGGACGATGCCGAAAGGGCGTTTCTCTTTCACACAGTCGCGAACCATCAGCTTGTACCGCTCCTCAAAGATATGCAGTGAGGTGGCCTCGCCGGGGTACAGCACAAGTTCGAGCGGAAACAGTGGCAGGTCGCTATGATCCATGCGTAAGAGGTTGGAGAACGTGACGACGGGTCAGCGGCTGTTCAATTACCCGTGTGCGGCGGATGTTTCGACGGAGCCGAACGCGAATGGTTCAGCAAGCCGGAGACTTTCGGGCCGCCCCGGCAAGAGGATCCAATCTGTCGCGGTCGCAGTCGCGGTCGCGGTCCTTTCTTTCGTAGCGACTAAGACCAGTGGCCAGCCCATGGAATTCGGGTCTGCCGACGATCCTCTTGAAACAGCGACACTTTCACCCTGGCGACCGTCGGGAACGATGCTGGTCATGGGCGGACTCTCCCTCATCGGTGCCCAGTGGCGCACGGCCGGATACGTTGCCGGAGAGGTGCACTCGCAGGCGATCGCAGCCCGGGTTGACGGAACTTTGCGCGCGGGGATTTACGGAACCTACGACCCCGATATTGACGACCTCTACGACGCGGCAAGGCTTCTGGATTACGTTCGCTATGCGCCCCCCGGCTCGAGACTGTTTATGCGACTCGGCCCGACCAGCCGGCAGCGACTCGGCACGGGCCACCTTGTAAATTTCTATAACACGAAAGCCGCGTGGGACGCACGAACGATCGGAGTAGAAGGTGCCTACCGAGGCCGGGCCGGATCCGTTGAGGGGTTCGCGGATAACTTCCTCTTTGATCGCGTAGTTGGAGGTCGGGTCGCGTTTCACCCACTCTTCTGGGCTCGCGAGTCGAAGGCTCGGTCGCTTGAGATCGGCGCGACATATGTTTCGGATCTCGAGCAGCTCAATGGCCAACCCTTGCTGACCGGCTACGGACTGGATATGCGGTTTGTGGCCGCCACAATAGGCGACATTCTTGTTGAGCCGTTCACGGTCTTCAGCCGCTACCGCGACGGCGGTACAGGTTTCGGCGTAGGCACGCAGCTTACCAGCGACAACTTTGTGGACGTAGCGCGTTTTCGGCTTCGACTTGCCGTCTACTACAGCGGAGACGGATTCATTCCGGGCCACATCGGGGCATTCTATCGTGTAAGCAATCGCGAAGCCAGGGTTCTTAAGTCAGAGGGTCTTGCTCCGCAGGATACACTGGGCGCCGTAACGGGTACTCCGATGGAGGTAGCGCCCGGGGGTACCTCGGTCGAGACGGAGTTGAGGCTGCTCTTCTTCCGGAATTTCGAGTTGTGGTACAGCTTCAGGCGCCATTTCGGAGGCGAAAGCCTTAGCGAGTATCACATGCGGCTGTTTTTCCGAACGGGACGGATAACAGCGTACGTTGGACAGGACCGCGCCGGATTGAAGAGTTTCTTCTCACTATTCAACGACCTGGGTGATTTGACCTGGATGGAGTTTCGAACCGACTACAACGTAACCGGCGACGCCTGGATCTTCGTGCGCGCCATTTACAGTTTCGAGGAGGTGCAGCCCGCGGATGACGGCTCGGCACGTTACCTGGTACAGCGACGTTTCGAGCCCTTTACGGGTATCAAACTGCGCTTCTAGAGCGGGCTAAGTAATCGCCGCACTCATTTCGAGCATTTTCTCTATCGGCTTCAGTGCACGAAGCCGAACCTCCTCATCCATCTCGATCTCCGGCCACTCGTGCTTTAGACAAAGGTAGAGCTTCTCGACCGTGTTGAGCCGCATGTGTGGGCAC
>JAHHLP010000595.1 GCA_018679295.1 Rhodothermia bacterium | reverse complement strand
AACCAGAAGCCCGACTTAATCGAAAGCCCGACTTAATCGAAAGCCCCATTTGGACAGATATCCGATCGAGCAGACGGCTCATCCGCCAAACACTCGGGCCGTCGCCTAAAGAATACCGCTCCCGCCCCACTCTTTCGACAGCCACGCGCGGGCGAATCGCAGATCGCGCTCCACGGTCCGCAGCGAAACGCCCATCGCTTCCGCTGCCTCCTCACTGGTCAACCCGCCAAAGTAGCGATGCTGCACGGCTTCAGCAGGCCGGGGATGCTCCGCCTCGAGCTTCGTCAGCGCGTCGTGCAGATCCAGCAGCGTGTCGGTGTACTCGTCGGGAATCAGCCGCTCCTCATCGAGCGACTCACGCTGCGCACCGCCGCCACGCTTCTGCGCCCTGCGGGCCACGGCATAGTCGACGAGAATCCGACGCATCAGCTTCGACGCCATTGCAAAGAAGTGTCCGCGGCTCTGATAGCGCACCTGTTGGATGTCGATGAGCTTGAGATATGCTTCGTGCACGAGACCGGTTGTATTGAGCGTGTGATCGGGCCTCTCGTTGCGCAACCGCACGTGGGCCATGCGCTTCAGGTTACTGTATACGAGCGGCAACAGCTTCTCGAGCGCCTCGCCATCGCCACCGGTGTAGGCTACCAGCAGTTGCGTGACATCTGCGTTCGGGTCCGTTCCGCTTCCGTAGGAAGGCATGTTGGACGACGGCTGGTTGTCGGGCGCGCCTGGGTTCTTACGATCAACTCCTGCTCTTTGACGATACCGGACGCACGCCTGAATTACAACATAAGCTCAAAAAGTGAAAATTTTAATCGATTGCACCACAAAGCGTTACAATCAAAATCGAAAAAATCCCAATTGCAGTGGCGGGGACTGCCGGTTTTTTGGGCCACCCGTTTTGAGAGGCAGCAACAACGCGGCCCATCACCAACAGCATAATTGAGGTAACCGGCCATGTTTACCCGAAGGATTTCTGTAGCACTGTTCGCCGCCAGCTTCTGCTTCGCGATCACGGCTGATGCACAGCATGTGCGAGTCGAAAGCGAGCGGCCCGCCGTCTGGACCATGTTTGTCGGACAGCAGATCGCCGAATCACTCGAATCGCCGTCTGCCGACATTCGCGTCAAGTCGCTCGAAAACATCATCTTGCTTGCTCGCTCCTACGGCGACGACCTGGATTTGACCGAAGCAGTACCAAAGCTGCTCTCCATCTACAAGTCGGACGACGACGAGCGATGCCGGTTGGCAGCTGTCGTCGGACTGCACGCCATCAATGACGAAGCCGGTTTCCAACTCATCCGCAAGTCCATCGCGCTGCAGCCGTCGAAGCGCGTGCAGCACGCAACACTTGCCGTCCTGATGGACCACTACGGCCCCGACACGTTTGAAGGCGCCGAGGATATGGCCGGGATAGCAGAATCCGTTCTGGAGTACTACGACTCCGTCAGCCTCACGCCGCCGGCCATCGCGGCCGTTCACTGAGGGCGGCGATCCTCACACGGATCTGACTATCTAACCGGGAAGCCCGGCTCCACATGGGGTCGGGCTTTCTGGTATGGACTCGCCACAACTCCGTTTGGTGGGAGTGATCGAGCCCTCTCGGGGCTGGAGACTGGGCCGTACCACTCGTCACCCAAACACCGACTTCGTCGTCTAACCTCTCCAACCCCGTGAGACGTCGGTCCGGTGCTCTACGTATCTTGGGGCGCTCAAATCAAACATCGACATTGAAATCCGGCTAACCCTTGCACGCCGTCCAGATCTCATCGCTCTCTCGCCGCTTCGGGGACGTGCTTGCCGTGGACGACCTGTCGCTCGACATTCGCCAGGGAGAGGTGTTCGGTCTTCTGGGACACAACGGAGCGGGCAAGACGACCACCATCCGCATCCTTAACGGCATCCTTGATCCCTCGGCGGGTTCAGTTCGCGTGATGGACCTCGACCCGCGTCGGGACGGAGCCGAGTTGCGTCGACGCACCGGCGTGCTCACCGAGACGCCCGCTCTCGACGACCGGCTGACCGGCCGGGAGAACCTCGAGATATTTGCGCACCTTTACCGCGTTCCGGCTAACGGCGTCGACGCCACGGTCAGCGATCTCTTGGACAAGTTTCAGCTATCCCACCGCGCGGATCAAAGGGTCCACACCTACAGCAAGGGGATGAAACAGCGGCTGGCTCTCGCCCGCACGATCCTCAATGACCCGGAGTTGTTGTATCTCGATGAGCCGACGTCCGGCCTCGATCCGGTGGCTTCGCACGAAGTACGTGAGATGATTCGCGAATGGGGTGACCAGCCGCATCGTACGGTCTTTCTGTGCACGCACAATCTCGTCGAGGCGCAAGACCTGTGCGACCGCGTCGGCGTCCTCGAGCGCGGAAGGCTCCGGCTGCTCGGGACACCCGAGGAGCTGACCGACCACGGCGACGGGGGTATGGAGGTAGATCTGCTTTTCGACCCGGATGATGTGGCGCGGGCGTGGGCGGCCCTGAAAGAAAGAGTGACGGTCGTCTCGTCTTCCGACGACTTTGGACGTTCTCGCGACGAAGGCGGTGGAAAGATGCAAGCCGGTGGGGACGATGGCAACAAAGCGCGTAGCCGCAGTCGGGGGCGAAATCGGAATGGTAATGGCAACGGCGGCCGCGTAACCGTCCGGGTTGACGCCCGCGCGGACATCCCCGCGCTTGTCGACCTTGCAGCATCGCTGGGCCTTCCTGTCTTCGGTGTTGTCCCACAGGTCCGGACGCTTCGTGACGTGTACCTGTCGTTGTATATCGACGAGGAACTGGAGGAAGACGTTCGCGACGACAACGATGAAGGACCAGACGCCGAATGATTCGTTGACGACCTGATCGCATCCAGCGGGGCCGCAAAAACCACTAAAACAACCTGCACATTCTCATCCGCCCGACTGAAAATGCTTAACCGTGCTACATGGGCGATCATCCGGAAGGACCTCATCGTCGTTCTTCGCACGAAGGCCGTTGCGTTGCCGATGCTGCTGGTGCCGGTCCTGTTGCTCCTCGTCCTACCGGTCATTCTGAGCATCGCGGCCGGGTACGCCTCCGACCCGTCCGTGCGCGCCGAGCTAGACATCGACCGGCTTCTGGCGTCGCTTCCGGGTACGACCGCCCAGTCCATCAAAGGGATGTCCGGCGAGCAGCAGTTCGCCTACCTGGCACTCGTCTATTTGATGGCGCCGCTCTTCTTGCTTATTCCAAGCGTCGTCGCTGTCGTCGTCGCAGCGGATAGCTTCGCGGGAGAGAAGGAAAGAAAGACGCTCGAGGCACTGCTGTACACACCGCTGACGGATCGGCACCTCTTTGTTGCCAAGGTCCTGTCGGCATGCATGCCGGCGTTTGTAGTGGGAATTGGATCGTTTCTGGTCTACTCAGTCGTGGTCAATCTCGCTGCGTGGCCCATCATGGAGCGCGTCTTCTTTCCGAACTACATGTGGATCGTGCTGGTATTCTGGCTGGCACCGTCGGTTGCCGTGCTTTCACTTGGAGGGACGGTCCTCGTTTCGGCACATGTGGGGACGTATCAGGCCGCCTATCAGTTGGGCTCTCTAGTTGTGCTTCCGATCCTGTTCCTGATTATCGGGCAGGTGCAGGGCCTCCTTTTCTTCGACACGCCGGTCGTATTTCTGATTGGTCTGATCTTCTGGATCCTCGGAGTGACGCTGGTACTCCTGGGGGCCAGGTCCTTCCGGCGAACCCGAATCGCGACGAAAATGTAGCTCCCTGTCGGAACGCGCATCGATCATCCCGCAACCTGTTGCGGAACAAGCCTCCGACAAATCACTACGAGCCTGTCCACCCGAACCAGACCGGTACCTATGTACGCCGATTCCATATCGCGCTTCAAGACGATGGGCGACGTCGACGTCGTCTGGCACGACGGCACGTATCACCTCTTTCATCTCGTCTTGCCAAACCACGACTTCATCGCCCATGCCGTGAGCAAGGACGGCCTTAACTGGGAGCGTATCGAAAACGCCGTGTTCGTGGGCCATCCCGGAAGCTGGGACGACCACATGCTGTGGACCATGCACGTGACAAAGGACCCGCATCAGCCGGGATGGTGGCGCATGTTCTACACCGGTCTGTCGCGCCGCGACAGCGGTACGATACAACGCATCGGTATGGCCCGCAGCAAGGATCTGACGCATTGGGAGAAGGCGCCCGACTTCTGGACAAACGGTAAGACAAGATCCGCACAAGGACCAAGCTTCATCGCCGGCAGCTATGACGAAAACAGTTCCTTCCCGCTGGCCGCCAAACCTCCGCACTACGAACACGAAGCCGAATCCGGACGCCGCTGGATCAGCTTTCGCGATCCGTTCTTCTTCTCGGAGAACGGCAAGGGCATCATCATCATGAGTGCTCGGACAGGAGAAGGACCCTTCATCCGCCGGGGGTGTCTCGGCGCTGCCGAAGAGGTCGAGCCGAACCGATTCGAACTCACGCCGCCCATCCATCACCCCGGATTGTATGAGGACATCGAGGTCCCCAATCTGCTCAAACTGAACGACCGCTACTACCTGATCGGCAGCATCCGGGAGGATGCCAAGGTGCGCTACTGGCACACATCATCGCTGAACAACCATTGGAGCAACTTCTACGACAATGTCCTGCTGCCGGCAGGCAACTACGCAGCGCGCATCAGCCATGACGATCGCGGACCCCTCATCTGGAATTTCTTTACAGCCAACCCATTCAAGCGATCGCGAAACAACCTGATGCCGCCGCCCAAGCGGCTGACCACAGGTAAGTCGGGGCAACTGGTCGTCAAGTCGTTTGAACAATTTGACCAGCTCGTTTTCGAGAAAATCGCCGCCCCGGAACTCCAACCGCTGAAGGAGCTGCGATCCAATCCCCAGGCGATACAGAGATTCGACAAGGAGTCAGGCGTTCTGTCTCTCCTTTCGATCGGAGGGTTTGAAGCGTTCATGTTCGACCACGAGGTGTACTGCTTCCGGTTTCGAACCAAGATCCACCTCGACGGACTCGGCAAGTGCGGCATCTTGTTCCGCTACGATCCGCAAACATCTGACGGCTACCACCTATCCCTCGACCTGATTAAGGGCATTGCCCAGGTACGCGCCTGGGGCGAGAGTCCAACGGCGTCCGTTGAGCAGGCTTTCCAGTTCCGAAGCCTGCAGGCGTCTTACTGGCCTGCCGAGCCGGATCGCGAATGGGATATTGAAGTCGTCGCGATCCGCAATTACATCGAGTTCTCCGTCGATGGCAGGGTCATTCTCACCCTGTCGGACACGACATACAAGACCGGTCTGCTTGGCGTCTATGTTGAATCCGCGTGCGTCAGCCTGAAGGACATGACCCTCGAACACCTCGAACCGCCCGAGAGCCCGTCCGCCGATCTACCGAGAGGGTAGGCTGCTCGAGGACGGGCCCCACTTAATTCGGGCGACTAGGTTTGATTACGAAGCCGGTTTGATTACGAAGCCGGTTTGATGTTCTGGTTGACCCGGAACAGGTTGTTGGGGTCGTACTTGGCCTTGACCTTCGTGAGTCGATCGTAGTTGCCCCGATAGGTGTCGCGAATCCTCTGATCGCCCTCTTCCATCATGAAGTTCAGATAAGCCCCACCCGCTGAGTACGGCCGGACATCTTCCCAGTAGTCCTTCGCCCACCTTTCGAGTTCTGCATCACGCGACCCGTCAGGGTGAAAGGCGCCAATGACCATCGACCACGTCACGTCGCGATAATTCCACGCGGTAGCATCATCCGCGACCCGATGCACAGCACCATTGATCGGATAGAGATGCATCGTCGACAGGGGTGACGGCAGGTTGAAGCCGTGCTTCAGGTGTTTCTCGATGGATTCCTCCGGCATGTCCTGAACGAAATCACCCTTCCAATAGCTGTGAACCCCCTTCGGGTAGAGTGCATCAAAGGCGCTCTGGATGGCGGGGTAAGGCGCTTCGTGCAAGCCATCGAAAGACAGCTCTCCGAGACTTCTGACTGGCTTGAAAGCCTTCTCCGCCTTGTCCTTCGGACCAGTATAGCACCACATGATGGCGGCCATCTTTTCGCCGTGCAGATGCTCCGGGATGAAGGGCGCGGGCGGGACCTCGATGAAGCCGAACCACCCGTACATGTCTTCGTCGGCCTCCTTGATGAAGTCCCGGTACCACCGTAGAACATCGGCTCCCTGGTCCTCCGACCAGAAGGTCGGGCCGCCAACTACGGTCTCAACCGGATGCAACCGGAACAGGAAGGACGTGACCACACCGAAATTGCCGCCGCCGCCACGCACCGCCCAGAACAGGTCGGCGTTTTCGTTCTCGTTGGCGGTCACGAAGCTGCCGTCGGCGAGCACCATTTCGACTTCGAGCAGATTGTCTATCGTGAGGCCGTACTTCCTCGTCAGGTAGCCGTGGCCGCCTCCCAGGGTGAGTCCTCCGACTCCGGTCGTTGAAATGATGCCGCTTACGGCTGCAAGTCCGAACACATGGGCGGCATGGTCGACGTCGCCCCACGTGGCCCCGCCTCCGACACGGGCAGTCCGCTCGTCAGGATCCACAGTCACATAGTTGATGTCAGAAAGATCAATCACCAGCCCGCCTTCGCACGTGGACAGTCCGGGGCCGCTATGGCCTCCACCTCGAATGGCCACCAGAAGTTTGTTCTCCCTGGCGAAATTCACGCAGGCGATCACGTCAGCCACATCTCGGCACTGCGCAATCAGCGCAGGGTTCTTGTTGATCATGCCATTGTGGACGGCGCGGGCTTCATCATACCCATCGCTACCCCGATGAATGAGGGGGCCGCGCAGACGCGCGGCCAATTCGGCAATCATCTGATCGCCAATCGCTACCTGGCCATTGGCGATACTTGCAGCTTGGAGCGTTTCCATGGTGGTGTTTTTGAATAGGATTGCAGTAAGAACCGTTGGTCCAAAGGAAGGTGGCCAGCCCGGCAAATCCGATTCCATGCCAAAGAGAGGTCTTTTCAGGCCACCGTCAGCGACCAAGTACTTGGAATTACCGTTTCGTTCGCCCGATGTTGGGAAGTTGCAGTCCGGCAGAACCTATGAACGGTCTGGGTGAAAGCGGCCATTCCTGCCAAAAACAGGCACTCCGCCTAATTAGAACCTGCATTGAGTTTCATAACGGATACCATATTTCGGGCCGGCGCGGCACTCGAGGAACGAGTCGACCGCTGGCGATACGCGCGCCACCGCAGAAGCCGCAAACGCCGAGCGGTAATCGTGCCCTATCGCGGCTTCGGCACCTCGGACGAGATCTACTTGAAAGGACGGGTCCTCGACGAGAAGCGCATCCCGCCGGCGTCCGATGAGCATCGCCTGTGGCACAATCTTCGGGCGATGTACCGACGCTTCGAAAGCGACGAGGTACCATACGCCAGGATCGCAGCATTCGTCGAAGGACATCGCGTCGAAGTCGAGGCCGACGATGAGGGATACTTCGACCTCCGGATTCCAGTCGGTCAGGACGGGAACATCGTTCGGTCCGACCACGCGTGGTACCCGGTCAACCTGTCGCTCGTCGATCCGGCGCCCGCGACAGACGCACCCCCAACTACTGCCGCCGCCCTGATACCCCATCCGGATGCGTCTTTCGGCGTGATCACCGACGTCGACGACACCATCCTGATCACGAATGCGGCGCGGCGACTTCAGATGTTGCGTACAACCCTGTTCGGGAACGCTCGCACGCGATTGCCTTTCCCGGGTGTCGCCGACCTATATCGCGCGCTGCACCAGGGTACGGGCGAAGCCCCTAACCCGGTCTTCTACCTGTCGAGCAGCCCGTGGAACCTGTACGACTTCCTGGCCGAGTTCATGGACATTCACCAACTTCCGAAGGGACCGCTATTTCTACGCGACCTCGGCATCGACCGCACGAAGTTCTTCAAGACGTCTCACGAGAGTCACAAGCTCGCCCAGATCAGGCGGCTGATGATGACTTTTCCCAACCTGCCCTTCATCCTCATTGGCGACAGCGGACAGCACGATCCAGAGATCTACCGGATGGCGGTTGAGCATTTCCCAGGGAGAATTCCGGCCGTATATATCCGCGACGTGACCACCCGCGGACGCGATCAAGAGGTACGAGATCTTGCTCGATCCGTCCGCGACTACGGCGGCGACATGGTGCTCGCCCGGGACAGTGGGGCCGTTGCAGAGCACGCTGCACAACACGGTTTTGTCGACCCGAAAACCGCAGAAAACCTAATCGAGGGACCTCGCTAAAACAGAAAGGGCCTCCCGAGATCGAGAGGCCCTTCGCGGCTTGGGGGTCCAACAGCGGAGAAATAGAACCTACTTGAGCAGTACCACAGGCATCGAAGCTGTTCCGGACTGGGTCACGAGTCGGTACACGTACAAACCACTCGGGAGGTCGCCTGCTTCGAAACGTACCTGGTGGCTGCCGGCTGGATACGGGCCTACCGCCAACGACCGGACCTCTCGGCCGGTAATGTCGAACACGCTGAGTCGCACGGGGCCCGACTCCTTAAGTGCAAACCGGATCGTAGTCACCGGATTGAAAGGATTCGGGTACGCTTCTTCCAGGACGAACCGCTCGGCAAGTTCAACATCGAGCGTCAGCACCTCGCTGTAGGAGAAACTGCCATCGAAGTCTTTCTGCCGAAGACGGAATCGATGCGTGCCGGCCGCGAGGCTGCTCAGCTCGAATCGATAGTTAATGGCTTCCTGTGAATCACCGGCTCCTGGAACGAACGCGACGGGCCGGAATACGCCGTCGGCATCCGTCGGTGCGTTGTGCTCGACGTCGAAACCGCTGTTTTGACTCTCCGAGTAGGTCGTC
>JAHHLP010000613.1 GCA_018679295.1 Rhodothermia bacterium | reverse complement strand
CTCTTACGAGCCGTCGACTTTTTCTTCGTCGATTTTTTTGCGGGAGCCATAATTACAACCTCGTCAAGGTCGATGGTGGGTACGGGAGTTTCGCAAAGGTAACGTTGCGTACATCAATTCGGCTATACCTAGCGCAAAAAAAATGCGACAACACTTTACCTGTGATGTAGATGACTCGTGATATCGACGCGCGCAACGAAAAGTTTACAGCAACTGTTTAGTGTTCGCGCGGCGATCAAGTTCATTGTTTGTGGAGAGTCAACTGCGACTTGGAAGCGACAACGTCTCCGTGCTCTTCGACATCTGAACAATATGGACATCGTACACCTGGCACGTAATCATGACCGACCATGTCATCAGGACGAAGCACGTGTTGACATCGAAAGCAGAACTCGGTATCCGTTTCAGACAGGTCGGCATCAACTGCGACGCGTCCGTCGAACACGAAGCACTCGCCGTCCCAGTACGCGCCACCACACTCTTCGAAGTAACCGAGTATTCCACCTTCCAACTGATACACCTTCTCGAACCCCAATTCCTCCATGAGCGGCGCTGCCTTCTCGCACCTGATGCCGCCTGTGCAGAACGTAACAACCGGGACCTGCTTCAATTCCTCCAGCCCCTCGATCGCGTTCGGAAAGTCACGAAATCTCTCCAGATTGAGGTTAATGGCGTTTCTGAATGTCCCCAACTCGACCTCGTAGTCGTTGCGCGTATCCAGCAAAACCACTTCACGCTTTTCGTCGAGCCATCGTTTCAATTGGGACGGGAGAACGCGGGCGCTCGTATGCCTAGACGGTCGTATGCCGGCATCTCTGAACGGGATAATCTCTTCCTTGACCTTGACGAGCATGCGCCTGAAGGAGTGGTCAACACTGTAGCTGACCTTGAAAGAAAGATCTTCAAAGGGCCCGAATGATGTGATGTACATTCGGAATGATGAGATATTTTCCCGCTGCCCGGAAAGAAACAGGTTGACGCCTTCCGGACTCAACAGGACTGTGCCACGGAGCCGAAGATCTTCGCACTGCGATCGAAGTGCAGGTCTTAGGTCTTCAATCCACGACCTGTCAAGGTCGACGAACTTGTATGACGCGATGTTGGCGAACGGTAGCGATTCCACGTGCCTTTCAATTCAATATTATCAGGAAGCAGTTCAGTTGTCATCACGACGGATCAACGCTGAATATGGGAACAATGATGCGCGTGCAGTACTAATTAACGCGTGAAGCTCATGTTAAGCCGCTCTCCTACGTCGACGATACTTGATAGTGAGCGGTGAAGGTTGCTCGTGCGAAGTGGGCATACGAATCAAACAGCCACACGAAAACGAAAAAGAGAACCTGGGCTATGGACGCACTTGGTCTTGATTTCTTTCTGACTGCCGGCAAGGACCTGGAAGCCGCGCAGTACCGTTTTCTTGGGGGATTGAAGAACGTCAGACGAGCGTTCAAGCACAACATCATCTATCCGCACCTTGGCCGCCTTATAGGCCTCCATGACTCACTGGTGACTCTCATCGACAAGGTGGACGGAATGAGAGAGTCACTGCCCGGTGTAGTGCGAGACCTTGACCTCGAGAACTACGCAGTCATCTACGACAAAGAGCAGCTGGACGACGATCAGTTCAAGCTCCTTGAGGACTTGATACGATGGTCGCTGCCGTTCATACAGGAGGCGATTGAGGAAGGGCGGACCATCTACGAGTTCGTGGAGGAGAACATGAAGCTCGAGGAGGTTGGCATCATCCCGTCGTATGTGAAAGAGGGCTATCTATTGGTTCCTGATCGCAGCGAAAGAGTGCTCCACATCTTGCGGTATGAGCTGTCCATCTTTTCAGGCAATGAGGAGCGGTATCAGAGCCTCAAGACGACCCACGTCAAGAGCGTTAAGCATGGAGCCGTCGAGGCTTCGCCGTCCACTATCAAGTTGGACCTCGTGACCGAACACAGAGAACTTCCGAATCCGGCAACCTACCACTTTGTCACCGAGCTCGACTTTCCGTTCAATGAGACCCTCCTTCCTGTGGCGAAGCGCAAGTTGATGCGATATCTCTTCTCGCAGGGTCTTTCTGCCTGATTGGTGGCGAGCCATCGAGCAGAATAGTTGAAACTTAGTGATTGTGTTCACTGTTCAACTTTTGATGCAGAAAAACCGGTCTAAGGGAGAGTAACGATGGCAACCAAGCGCATGAACGAGAGTTGGCGGCGCGTGAAAGATCAAATCCAGGCGGTTTGGAGCGAGCACGAATTCGAAGATGGTGAAATGAAGAAAGCCCGCGGCGATCTTACGAAGATGGTCGAGCTTATTCACGACAAGACGGGCGAGCCTCGCAATGAAATCATGCAGAAGATCATTGCATTTCTCTGACGCACTTTCGACGTCCTTTCTTTAGCCTGTCACCTGCCCGGCCGCATTCGAGCCGGGCTTTTCTTTGGTGACCTGCTCATCTAATTTCATTTCTCCTGATTTGAAACCCGACGACCGCATGTCAGACACTTTGCCCGCCCGCCCTATCGGATCACCCGCGTCCTCGATTAACGATTTTGCAGAACGAAAGCAGTCGTACGAGTCGCTTATGACTCAACTGCGAGTTCAGTCAGGTGAAGTCATGCTTGGTGGCGGCAAGGCGAGAATCGCCCGCGAACACAGCCGAGGAAAACTGACCGCGCGGGAGCGCATCGCCGCGCTTGTCGACGAGGTCGAGCAATTCACGGAGATCGGTACGTTCGCGGCGTACGGAATGTATGAGGAGGAGGGGGGATGCCCGGCCGCGGGAACGGTCATGGGATTGGGCTACGTCAGCGGTCGCCTTTGCATGATCGTGGCGAACGACGCCACGGTGAAAGCCGGCGCATGGTTTCCGATCACGGCAAAGAAGAACTTGCGTGCGCAGGAGATCGCGCTCGAGAATCGTCTGCCGATCATCTATCTCGTCGACTCGGCCGGTGTCTTCCTTCCGCTTCAGGACGATATCTTCCCCGACAAGGAGCACTTCGGTCGCATCTTCAGGAATAACGCCGTCCTGTCGAGTCGGGGGATACCCCAAATCGCCGCCATCATGGGGAGCTGCGTAGCCGGGGGGGCATACCTTCCGATCATGAGTGACGAAGCGCTGATCGTAGACGGTACCGGATCGGTTTTTCTTGCCGGCCCCTTTCTCGTTCGCGCAGCCATTGGCGAGGATGTTGACAAAGAAACCCTGGGTGGTGCGTCCACACACTCCGAAATATCGGGGGTTACCGATTACAAGATGCCGGATGATCACACGTGTCTCCGAACGATTCGTGAACTCGTCGGCCGTCTCGGTCCGTATCCGTCTGCTGACCTGCAGCGGTCTGATCCTGTAGCACCGGCATTCGATCCGCAGGAACTCTACGGAATTGTACCGACGGACTCGGGGCAACCCTATGACATGCACGACGTGATCTCACGCATTATCGATGCGGATTCGTGGCTGCCTTACAAGGAGGAGTACGGCAAGACGCTGTTAACCGGGTATGCGCGTGTCGACGGCTGGAGCGTCGGCATTGTCGCCAATCAGCGGACTGTGGTGCGCACCGCGAAGAACGAGATGCAGGTTGGCGGCGTGATCTACTCCGATTCTGCTGACAAGGCGGCCCGCTTCGTCATGAACTGCAACCAGAAGCGAGTCCCGCTTGTGTTTCTTCAGGACG
Organism: Rhodothermia bacterium; assembly: GCA_018679295.1. Classification (GTDB taxonomy): domain Bacteria; phylum Bacteroidota; class Rhodothermia; order Rhodothermales; family JABDKH01; genus JAHHLP01. The sequence continues at coordinate 5,799 of JAHHLP010000613.1, read as the reverse complement.
TGACGGGATTCATGGTCGGTACTCGTGCCGAGCACGGCGGCATCATCAAGGACGGCGCCAAGATGGTTAACGCCGTTGCCAACAGCGTCGTCCCGAAGTTCACGGTGGTCGTGGGCAACTCCTACGGCGCCGGTAATTACGCCATGTGTGGGAAGGCCTACGATCCGCGCCTGATATGCGCCTGGCCGACGGCGAAGATAGCGGTCATGGGGGGCTCTCAGGCGGCGAAGACGTTGCTGCAGATCCACGTGTCGAAGCTGGAGAAGCAGGGAAGGGAGATTGACGACAATGAGCGCCGCAACATGCTTCGGGAGATCGAGGAGAAGTACGAGGCGCACGCATCTCCATACTACGCCGCGGCGAGGCTGTGGGTCGATGAGATAATCGATCCCGTGGACACACGCGCATGGATAAGTACCGGAATCGAGTCGGCCAACCACAACCCGGACATTCCACCGTTCAACCCGGGAGTCATCCAAACATAGGCGTTGTTCGGGTTCCGTAGTCTCGTTTGAACGTGCGGCGTCGACTCCCCCTGGTTCGGCTCCTTGCCTAGAAGGAATAGGTCGCCAGTTCGTCGCCGATCTCGACGTCGGGGAAGATGCGACGGACGAGCTGCATTTCGTCTTTCGGGATTTCCGGAGGAAGATGGACGAGGATGAGCCGGCGCGCACCAGTGTCTCGCGCAACTTCTGCTGCCTGCCGCGCTGACGAGTGACCGGGTCCTTTACCGTTGGCCTCATGTACCAGCAGGTCCGAGCGGTTCGAGAGCCGGGCAATACTCTCACAAGGCTCGGTGTCGCAAGAGTAGGTCATGATCCCGCCCGTCCTCTTGCTCACGACTCGAAGTCCGATGACCGGGGTTGCGTGTTGGCCAGGGGATGCCGTCACTTCAAAGCTGTCATCCTCAAGAACCTCAGCTCTTTCCTCGTGAGACACCTCGACGTAGATGAGGTCCGGAAGTCCTTTCCAATGACTTGTGTCGAACACTTCCCAGCACTTGCGCGCTTGTTGAATCGCTTCGGGGATTCCAAAGATCGTAAGAGAACGTCTGCGCCCGGCAAGCCATAGCTTCTCGATAAAGAGCGGAAAGCCGCTGACGTGGTCAGGATGCTCGTGCGTAACGATCAGTCCATCGACTGTTTCGAGGTCAATGCCCGATGCCAGCAGTCGCTGGGCGACGTCGCCGCCACAATCAATGACGATAGTGGAATCACCTTCAGTCACCGCGAGCATGGTTGTAGTTCGCTCCGGCGACGAGTGTGCACTTCCGGTCCCTAGTAGATGGAGCGTGGGCATACAGAATCAAGGTAGATTAATTGGCATCAATTAACGCCGACGCAGATTCGATTAACGCCGACGTCGAATTGTGTATTCGATCAAGCCGGACATTGCCGAACGAGCTGCGGACGCAGGCATTTCGGCGAGTATCGCCTGGGCGTCATCTGCGAGTCGACGCATCCGTGTTCTGGCGTACTCGAGGCCGCCGTTGCGATCCACAAACTCCAAGACCGCGGCAAGGTCGTCCTTGCTCTTGCGATTCCTACGTACAATGCGCATCACACGCTTTCTGTCTCTTGAATCGGCGTTCGATAGGGAGTAGATAAGCGGAAGAGTAAGTTTCTTCTCCTTGAGATCGATGCCAACGGGCTTGCCAGCATCATCAGCCCCGAAGTCGAAAAGATCGTCGCGAATCTGAAACGCCAACCCGAGTTTCTCGCCCATAATCTTCATCTGGCTGACGCGGTCGTCGGGCGCGCCGACACTTATCGCGCCGGAAACCGTGCAGGCGGAGATGAGCGATGCGGTCTTGTCTGAGATGATTCTGAAATACGTTTCCTCATCGATGTCCAGCCGGCGCGATTTTTCAATCTGAAGCAGCTCGCCCTCACTCATCCTGCGTACGGCGTCGGACATCGTCTGCAGGAGATCGTAGTCGCCATATTCGAGTGCCAGCAGCAAACCGCGGCTCAACAGGAAATCCCCGAACAGCACGGATATCTTGTTCTTCCACAGGGCGTTGATTGAAAAGACCCCTCGCCGACGTTCGGCTTCGTCTACGACATCGTCGTGAATGAGGGTGGCCGAGTGGAGCAGTTCAACGAGGGCGGCCCCGCGGTAGGTCTTTTCACTCACCGTGCCAAAAAGGCGTGCCGAAAGCAGGACGAGCGTGGGGCGTATCTGCTTTCCCTTCTGTCGGAGCACGTACTGAACGATGCGATCAAGAAGCCGCACGTCCGTGCGCATGGCACTTCGAAAATAGCGACGAAACTCCTTGATGTCTTCAGCTACAGGTTCACGTATTCCCTGTAACGTACTGGGCACCATACCGTCAACCAGAGAAGACGCCTTGTCCAGTGAAGGACGTTCGGTAATGGTGGACTCGGTCATGCAGGTTTCGCGACTCAAAAAAAGGGGACGGATATACGCGGTCGCGTAACAGATGTTTACCGCGAAGCCGGTGGGCGCCTCACCCGAATCGATACTCACTCCTTCTTAGCAGAGCGAGAAAGAACGGCACTCCGAATATTGCGGTCACGACACCCACAGGAAGGTCCTGCGAGGGGAATATCGATCGGGCGATCGTATCGGACCACAGCAGGAATGCGCCACCGAGCAGAAAGCTGAGGGGGATTACGCGGCTGTGCGACACGCCAATCAATAGTCTAACGACGTGCGGGATGACTAGTCCTATGAATCCGATGACCCCGGTCGCAGACACGAGTGTACCGGTGACAAGCGCGCCTATCAGGATCAGTATTGTTTTCAGACCTTCGACAGGAACGCCGAGGCTTCGCGCCGGCTCCTCCCCGGTCAGGAGTGCATCCATCTGACGAGAGAAACCGACAAGCACGAATCCTCCGACTAGTGTTGACGCCGCCGGTACTGCCAGCAAGTCCCACCGTGAGCCCCCCAGCGATCCCAGCAGCCAGAAGAGGACGGTCCGAATCTTGTCGGGATCGGGAGAGGCAAATGTGACAACCGACGTGATTGATCCCATGAGCGCCGAGATCGCCACCCCAGCAAGCAGCAGCCGTGCTACGGAGAGCCGCGGACCCTCGCGCGCGATCAGATAGACAACGGTAACCGAAAGCAGGCCTCCCAGGAAAGCCGCCACAGGGAGCGTTGCCGCGCGGCTGACAATCGGCGGGAGGAGTCCAAGAAAGAACAGAGATGCTCCCGCGGAAGCGCCGCTCGATATTCCGAGGATATAAGGTTCTGCAAGCGGATTTCGCACGAGTGCCTGCATCGCTACGCCGACAATAGCGAGCCCACCTCCGCAGACGACAGCCATGAGGCTCCGGGGAATACGCAACAGCCACACAATGTCGTCAGTCGCACCTCCTGGCGGGGCGATGGAGTCCGAGAATCTTGAACCAATCGTTCTCGCAACATCGGCCGTGGAAACGCTATCACCCAGTGTGAGTGCGAATAGCAGAGATGGCGCAAAGACAATAAGGGCCAGCGCAAAGAGAAGTATGTTGCGAGGCATCGCGCTATCGACTGCTGGTCACGGCCGAGTCGCCGAACAGTTCAGGGTGCAGTAACAGCGCCATCCGGTAGGCCCCCTCAACTACACGCGGACCCGGTCTAAGCACGACGTCCGGATTGATAGCGTACACGCGACCTTTTTGGATGGCGGGGACTGTCCGCCAGGCCGGATGCAGCTCAAGCAGCCTGCCGGCATCTACGTCCGGCGGAAACGAACCGACGATCACGTCCGGCTCTTGCTCGACAACGTACTCGTCGCTGAACACCGGTGCGGCCAAGGGTTCGTTCGCAGACACACTTATGCCCCCAGCTGCATCGATTATTTCGTGTACGTAAGATCCTTCCCCGAAGCCGAACAACGTGTCCTCGCCGATCAGAAACAGTACCCTCGGCCGAGACTCGATCACTCGGGTTCTGTCACGAAGATCCATCACGGCTTGCCGAAGGGTCGTCGAGTGGTCAGAGGCACGCCTCTTTGTACCTGCCAGGCTCCCGACTGTAACGACAGCGTCGAAGATATCGTCCAGCGATGAGAACGTCAGGAAGTAAACAGGTGTGCCAAGCGATTCAAACATCGATGCATCCTTGGGGCTGTTTACCTGATCCGTTGCGAGAACGACGTCCGGCTCGAGCGTTCGGATGGCCTCAAAGTCGATGGGCACGGCATTGAATTTCGGAATCGTATCGACCTCAGGTGGGAAGTTGTCGGCGGTGGTCACGCCGGACAGCCGGTCGCCCGCACCGGCGGCAAAAACGATCTCTGTCAGGTTCGGTGCGAGCGAGACCATTTTGGTGACCGGTACGACAATCTCGACGCTTCGTCCGAGGTCATCCGTATACTGGGTGGCCGTTCTGGTGTTGGTCGGAGTCGGATTACAGGCGCCGAACAGGATGCTCGTTGCCAGGAAGGTAGCAAGTACAAGTTGGGAGCGCATAGAGAGTGGTGATGAGAAGAAGTAGAGACTGTGGGATTTCAACTCGAATTTCGGCGGCTTGCGTGAGACAATTCTTCGTACACGACGTGGTTCCTGAAAGATACATCCGGCGCGTGTTTTGGGTGTGGCCGTACGGGTCGCGAGGGGTGTCTGGGTGAACACGGCCATCATCGTTAATCCCACAGCGGGTAGGGGGTTGGCAGCCCGGAGGTTGGATGCGGTTGTAGCGGCATTCGGGCGCCACGGCATTCGACCCCGCGTGATGGCAACCGATGGTCGCGGGCATGCGCGTCGCCTTGCCGAGGAGTCGAGCAGCGCGTACGAACTCGTCGTTGCATTGGGCGGCGACGGTACGGTCCACGAAGCAGCCTGGGGCCTGCATTCCTCGGGCGGAGATGCTGCGTTCGCGGTGATTCCCTCTGGCAGCGGAAACGACTTCGCCAAGATGCTGGGTCTTCCGTCCCGGATTGACGAGATCGTGACCGGCATCGTCGACGGGGAAGAACGTCGCGTGGATGTGGGCGTCGCTGCTATCCAAGATGTGTCCGGAACGTCAATCCCGGGCTTCTTCGTCAACGCGATCGGCATGGGCTTTGACTCGATGGTTGCGGAGCGAGCCCGGCGATCACGCAAGATACGCGGCACACTTGGATACCTTTGGGTAGCTCTCAGCATACTGCGTAGCTGGAGGCCGATGTCGATGTCCGTCAGCGCCGACGGTTGGCGTCGTAAGGGTGACACCTTGATGGTCACGTTGGGCAACGGAGCCTGCTCCGGCGGTGGCTTCTACTTGACGCCGGATGCAGACCTCTTCGACGGTCAACTCGATCTCTGCCTCGTGGAGGGGAGAACGGTGCCGAAGATGCTCGTGTTGCTGCCAAGGACATTCAAGGGTGGCCACGTACGGGCGAAGGGGGTTACGTACATGAAGACGACGCGGGCTGTTGTCGCGATGGGCAGGCCCATTCCCGTTCATGTTGACGGCGAGATACTGACAGAGCAGGCGGTCGAGGTGGAGATCAAAGTGCTTCCCTCTGCGTTGACCATTCGGGCGCCTTTTCGCAGGTGACCGCGTATGCACCGTGCGCGCCTCAAACGTATCTTGGACATATGGATTCAGCGCAGAGAGAGGAGATCGTTGAGCGCCTCGCGGCGAGGTACCGGACGACTCCGACAAGTCCGGCCGTCCAGGCGCCGATGGCGCGCCCGGAGGAAGCTCTCCGTCAGATCGTGGAGGCGGGAGCCTCTCGTTTCGGCGTGCGGGCAGATCGACCCGAGCAAAACGGCTTCGATGCGTGCTCCCTGGCGCCACCCCTGGCCCGGCTGATCGACCATACGGCGCTCAAGCCGGAGACCACAGAAGACGACATCC